>JBAXFC010000052.1:0-12561 GCA_037140135.1 Chloroflexota bacterium | reverse complement strand
CGCTCCGTGCCGGGGCCTGGGGCGTCCTCTCGGAGGTCGTGCCCGCGGCTGAGCTCGAGACCGCCGTTCGCCGCACGGCCGAGCGCATCGCCGCCCAGGCGCCGGTCGCCGTGCAGGTCGCCAAGCAGCTGATCGACGGTTTGCGACCGCGCGTGCCCGCCTCGCTCGAGGCATTGGGCAGCGGCCTGACCGCATTCACCGGCGATGCGGGCGAGGGCCTGTCCAGCTTCCGAGAGCGGCGTCCGGCGAGGTTCGGGGGGTCATGATGGACACGGACTCCACGGTTCCTGCCGAAACCCGACCGACGTGGCAGACTGCGCGTGGCTACTGCCGCGTGGAGGAGAACCAGCCGCGGCGGAACAGCTTCCGTGGCCAGATGCCCGGACGCGACCCCGAGACGGTGACCGGCCGATCCGGTATCAGCACGATCCCTCGTTCGCCTGGAACGCCAGGAGGTGGGATGGGGCGATAGCGAGACCCTGTTCTGGCCCCCGGCGGCTGCAGCGACAACGATCGTGCGAACAATCAATGCAACAGTGAGGAACAAGAGTAGATGAATCGCAACCGAATCCTGCTTGCCACCCTGTCGGTGACGGCGATCCTGGTGGCCGCCTGCGGCTCCGGCTCCGCCACCCCGGCACCGAGCGCCGCTGCGCCGTCCGCGGCCGCCGGCAAGCCCACCCTGGCGTTCATCGCCCAGATGCAGAACCCGTCCCAGGCCTTCTCCTGGAAGATGTACCAGAAGAACGCCGACAAGTACGGCTTCAACGTCATCAACCTTGACAACGGTGGCGACGTCCAGAAGCAGACCGCCGCCATCAACAACGCCGTCGCCCAGAAGGTTGCCGCCATCGCGATCAACCCGGTCGACGAGGCGGGCTACGTCCCGGCGACCACCGCGGCCATGGGCGGCGGCATCGTCGTCTGCCTGAGCATGGTTCCGCCCGCCGCGGCCGCGATCGATGCCTCCACCTGCTCCGTGAGCGTGGACGACATCCTCGGCGGCAAGACCGCTGCAGAAGCGATCATGAAGTACTTCCCGAACGGCGCCACCGGCGTCGAGATCGGCGGCCAGGCGGGCCACGTTGCGGCGAACAACCGCCACGAGGGCTTCTCCAAGGCCATCGCGGGGACGAACATCAGCGTCCTCGACTACAAGAACCCGACGGCGTGGGACACGGCGCAGGCGCAGGCCATCGCCGAGGACATGATCACCAAGTACGGTGACAAGATCCAGTTCGTCTTCTGCCACTGGGACAACGGCGCCACCGGCGTCATCAACGCCCTCAAGGCCGTCAACCAGCCGTGGGCCGAGAAGGTCCTGATCATCGGCGTGGACGGCAACAAGACCGGCTTCGCCCAGGTCGGCAGCTGGCCGAACTACATCTCCATCGCCCAGAACGCCGAGACGATCACGTCCATGGTCATGGAGCAGTCCATGAAGTGGATCAAGAAGGACGCCACCGCCGTCAAGGCGAACATCATCCCGTTCGACGTCATCACCAAGGACACCATCGCCAACTTCACCGCTCCTGAGTGGTAAAGAGCTGAGCTCGACGAGACCTCACGCCCGGACCCCGGGCGTGAGGTCTCTCGATTCCCTGCCGTACGTTCGCCTAGAATCTCGCGCGGGCGCCGCTGCCCGGATCCCAGGCGAGCCCCACCCGACACAGAGGAGACATTGATGGTCGTGGCGAGTGCCCCTCCGGCACTTCTGAGCATCAAGGATGTGAGCAAGGCCTTCCCGGGCGTCAAGGCTCTCGATCGGGTCTCCCTTGAGGTCCACGGCGGCGTCGTCCACGGGATCGTCGGCGAGAACGGTGCCGGCAAGTCCACCCTGATGAAGATCCTGTCGGGGGTCTACGGGAAGGACAGCGGCGAGATCACGTTCGAGGGGCGGACCATCGAGAAGACCACGCCGGTCGAATCGATGAACATGGGGCTGGCCATCATCTACCAGGAGCTCAACCTGGTGAACACGATGACGGTTGGCGAGAACGTCTTCCTCGGCAGGTTCAGCGACTCCGGCGGACGGTCCGGCGTGCACGCCAAGGCGCGCATCCTGCTCGACAGCATCGGGTGCAAGGTCAACACCCACAAGCAGGTCTCGGAGCTCTCCGTCTCGGACAAGCAGATGGTCGAGATCGCCAAGGCGCTGTCCTTCGACTCGAAGCTGATCATCATGGACGAGCCCTCCAGCAGCCTCACCAACGATGAGATGGCGAAGCTCATCAAGATCATCCATGACCTCAAGGCCAAGGGCATCGCGATCATCTACATCTCGCACAAGCTCGACGAGATCTTCGGCTTCTGCGACAAGGTCACGGTCATGCGCGACGGGCACGTGATCGACACCCGCGATGTCGGCGACCTGAGCCGCAACGACATGATCTCGATGATGGTCGGACGGACGATCGAGAACGAGTACCCGCCCCGGCCCGAGTGCGCCGGCGAGACGATCCTCGAGATCAAGAGCATCAAGAGCAGGAAGCTGCGCGACATCCAGCTCACGCTGCGGAAGGGCGAGATCCTGGGCCTGGTGGGCCTGGTGGGCTCCGGGCGCACGGAGCTGGTGCGGGCCCTCTTCGGGGCGGACAAGGTCGCGGCGAAGAGCGTCTTCCTCGACGGCAAGGCCGTCGAGATCAACAGCCCGATCGATGCCATCAACCTCGGTCTCGCGATGGTGCCCGAGGACCGGAAGCTCCAGGGCCTGCTGCTCGGCTTCTCCGTCGAGCAGAACATCTCGCTCGCGGTCCTGGCCCGATTGACCGAGCGCGGCTTCGTCAACACCCGGAAAGAGGGCGCGGTCAGCGAGCGCCAGATCAAGGCGCTCAACGTCAAGACCCCATCCGGAAAGACCAGGGTCCGGTCGCTGTCGGGCGGCAACCAGCAGAAGGCGATCCTCGGCCGATGGCTCGAGATGAGCCCCCGGATCCTCATCCTGGACGAGCCGACCAAGGGCATCGATGTCGGCGCCAAGTACGAGATCTACCTGCTGATGAAGAAGATCGTCGAGGACGGCGGTTCGATCATCCTGATCTCATCCGAGCTGCCGGAGGTCCTCCACATGAGCAATCGGGTCAACACGATCTGTGACGGGCGGATAAACGGGGAGTTCGACCCGGCCACGGCATCCGCCGACGAGATCATGGCCAAGGCCTTCGAGTTCGCATGAGCGCCGCCCTGCAGCCGGTGGAGCGCCGAGTGAGCGCGCAGTCCGCCATCAACCTCCTGAAGAACAACCCCATCTTCGTGGCCATCGCCGCACTGGCGGTGCTCACCTCGATCGTCGAGCCGAAGTTCCTCACCTCCGGCAACCTCGACAACATCCTCCGCCAGTTCGGAACCCTCATCTTCGCCGCCCTCGGGATGACCTTCGTCATCATGGCCGGGTTCATCGACCTCTCCATCGGCGGCATCATCTCGCTCGTCGCCGTGGTGACGGTCACCCTGATCGACAAGGTCGGCCAGGGTCCGGCGATCCTCATCGGCGTCAGCGTCGGCCTGGGGTGCGGGCTGCTCAACAGCGTGCTGATCCTCACGAGCGGCGCCCTGACCCAGGCGGAGTCGCTGTTCATCACCTACGGCATGAGCCTGGTGTACGGCGCGATCGCCCTGATCTACGTCCAGGGCGTCACCCAGTTCCTCACCTACTCGTCGTCCGACATCTCGATCTTCAACGCGATCAACTCGGGCGGGATCGGCCCCCTGTCGGTGTCGTTCATGATGTTCCTGGCGTGCATGGCGGTCCTGTTCGTCATCGAGCGGGGCATGTACATGGGGCGCGCCGTCGTCCTCACCGGCGGCAACAAGGTGGCTGCCCGCCTGGCCGGCATCCCGATCAGCCGGTCGATCGTCATGATCTACGCGATCTCCGGCCTGATGTCGGCGATCGGCGCGGTCGTCCTGGTGTCACGAGTGACCCTGGCCGATCCCACGATGGGGACCCCCTACATGACGCAGGCCATCCTCGCGGTCGTGGTCGGCGGAACAGCCCTCATCGGCGGCAGGGGCAGCGTCCTCTGGACGGTCTTCGGAACCCTCCTGCTGATCCTGCTGAACAACTGCCTGAACCTGCTGGGCGTCTCCTCGTACGTCCAGTTCATGCTCCGGGGCGTCATCCTGATCCTTGCGATCTGGCTCGACACCGCCAAGCAGAACTCGGTGAGCAAGTAGCCATGCAGACCCTCACCCAGGCCGCAAAGTCGGTCCTGTCCGCGCAGAAGGCGTTCCTGGCGATCATCCTGGTGGTGATCGCGATGGCGCTGTTCAACCTGATCCCCGAGACCAAGTCGGAGTTCTTCTCTCAGGTCAACCTCGTCGACCTCGCCAAGTCGAGCTCGATCTTCCTCATCCTCGCGATGGGGGAGACGGTCGTCCTGATCGCCGCAGGCGTCGATCTCTCGATCGGCGGCATGATGGCGCTCTCCGGCGTCGTGGTCCTGCAGCTGATCAACGCCGGCGTGCCGGTTCCGGTGGCCATCGCGTTGACCCTTCTCATGGGGCTCGCGGTCGGCGCCACCAACGCGTTCATCTCCGTGTACCAGAAGGCGGAGCCGTTCATCATCACGCTGGGCATGGGCATCGTCCTGACGGGCATCGGCCAGCAGCTGACGAATGCGCATCCCGTGACGAGCATCAACCCTGACTTCCAGAACCTTGCGAACCTGCAGATCCTCGGTCCGGTGCCCATCCTGGTCGTGTTCATGCTCGCCGTGCTGGCCGTCATCTACATGATGCTGCGGAGCACGTCCTTCGGCCGCAACGTCTACGCCGTCGGCGGTGACTACGAGGTCGCGAAGTACTCGGGCATCAACGTCCGGCGCACCAGGGCGGCGACGTACCTCATCTGCTCGGTGACCGCGACCCTCGGCGGCATCATGCTGGCATCGCAGCTCAACTCGGCGAGCTCGATCGCGGGTGACAGCACGGCGCTGTACGTCGTGTGCGCCGTCGTCGTGGGCGGGACCTCCGTGGCCGGTGGCATCGGTGGCGCCGTCAAGTCGGCCATCGGCCTCGTCCTGCTCGGCATCCTGACCAACGCCTTCCAGATGCTGCGCATCGACTCGCTGGTGTCCTACCTGCCAACGGCCCTCCTGGGCGTGATCATCGTGTCGATCCTGTGGCTCGACAGCTTCTCCCGGAAGCGGAAGCGCGAAGCCGTCTGACATCCGCCAGCCCGAGCCCCCCCCACGCCGTGACGGCGCAGGCGGGGGCTCCCTGTTTTCGAACCGGGTGCGGGACGGTCGCGGAGCCGTCAGTTTTGTCCACTCTTCTGCGAGCGGGGACGGTAGGCACCCGGGACCGCCGCAAGTACGGTGAGCACCACCTCGCAATGGCGCAGCCTCGTCGCGAGGCGGCGCCGGTTCCAGCCAGTCACCGTCGCGCTGGCGACCCGCCAGGCGCTCCGCGCCGAAGGGTCACCGTGATGGCCGGCTTCCCGGTTGCGGAGCTCCCGCGACCACGCCCATCTGTCTCTCGGCCGGTGCCAGGACCACGGACCGACCACCGGCTCGGTGAAAGGCTGATCCAGCAATGACCCTGCAGACCGACGGACCCATGATCACCGCCGACGTGGTCATCATCGGCAGCGGCATGGGCGGGGGCACCCTTGCCTTTGGCTTGCGCAACAAGGGCGCCAGGGTCCTGATGCTCGAGCGCGGAGGCTACCTGCCGCGCGAGCCCGAGAACTGGAGTCCGACGGCGGTCTTCGCGGACCTGCGGTACAAGACCACCGAGGAGTTTCTCGACGGGCGCGGACGGCCGTTCCGACCGGGGATCTTCTACGGGGTCGGCGGCAACACCAAGTCCTACGGAGCGGCGCTGCCGCGCCTGCGCCGCCAGGACTTCGGGGTCATCGAGACGGGCGAGGGCGTGTCGCCCGCGTGGCCGATCACCTACGAGGATCTCGAGCCGTACTACGGGCAGGCGGAGCGCATGTTCGCGGTGCATGGCTCCGCGGACCTCGACCCGACCGAGCCGCCCCGCTCCACGCCCTATCCGTTCCCGCCCGTGGCCCACGAGCCGGTGATCGCGGAGCTCGCCGACAAGCTCACGGGACAGGGGCTGCACCCCTATCCGATGCAGCTCGGGATCGATATCCGCGAGGGCGGCAGGTGCGTCCGATGTGCCACGTGTGACGGCTTCCCCTGCCAGCTCCTGGCCAAGAGTGACGCCGAGACGTGCGCGGTCACCCCCGCGCTCGAGTCGGACGATGTCAGCCTGATGACGAACGCCCGGGCTCTGCTCCTGCGGACCGACCCGACCGGGCGCAGGATCACCGGCGTGGAGATCGACCACAACGGCGAGCGCCGCGTCGTCGTGGCCAAGACCTACGTGCTCGCGACGAGCGCGATCAACTCGGCCGCGATGCTGCTCCGCTCGGCGACCGACCGCCATCCTCGTGGCCTCGCCAATTCGTCAGGCCTGGTGGGGCGAGGGCTGATGAAGCACCAGAACACCGCGCTCATGGCGGTCAGCCCCAAGGTCAATCCCGTCGTCTTCCAGAAGACGCTCGCCATGAACGACTGGTATCTCGGCGACGGCAGGTCCCACCTGCCGCTGGGCAGCGCCCAGATGCTCGGCAAGCTGCAGCCCGGCATGCTCGCCATGTCCGTGCCGTTCGTGCCGCAGCGTGCGCTGGCCGAGGTTGCGGGTCGGAGCATCGACTGGCTTGCCATGTCCGAGGACCTGCCGGATCCCGACAACCGCGTCACCCTCGACGCGTCCGGCAGGATCGTGATGCGCTGGCGCCCCAACAACACGATCGGGCACAAGAAGCTCGTCAAGGCCCTCTCGTCCGCGATGCGGAGGGCGGGCTACCCGCTGATCCAGTCGCGCGCCTTCGACTACGGGATGATCGCCCACCAGTGCGGCACGCTCCGCTTCGGCGATGACCCGGCCACCTCGGTCCTGGACCCGCTCTGCAAGACGCACGACGTCGACAACCTCTACGTGATGGACGCGTCGTTCCTGCCGTCGTCGGGTGCCCAGAACCCCGCCCTGACCATCGCCGCGCAGGCCCTGCGCGTCGCCGACAAGGCCGGCATCGCCTGACCTGACCCCTCCAGCGTTCCGGAGATTCAGATGAGCCAGCGCTACACCCATATCGTCGTCGGAGCCGGCGCGGCCGGCTGCGCCGTCGCCGCCCGCCTGAGCGAGGAGCCGGACAGCCGGGTCCTCCTCCTCGAGGCCGGCGGGCCCGACAACAATCCGCTCATCCACATGCCTGCCGGGTTCACCAAGCTCACGAGCCCGGACGTCAACTGGGGCTTCTCCACCGTCGAGCAGCCCGAGCTGAACAACCGGCGGATGCACTACCCGCAGGGCCGCACCCTGGGCGGCAGCACCTCGATCAACGCCATGATCTACATCCGCGGCCACCGCCTGGACTACGACGAGTGGCGGGATCTCGGCAACGAGGGCTGGGGCTACGACGGCGTGCTGCCGTACTTCCGGAAGTCCGAGAACAACGAGCGGCTCGCCAACGAGTTCCACGGCACCGGTGGCCCGCTCAACGTCACCGAGCAGGTCTCGCACAACCCGATCTCGAAGGGGTTCGTGCGCTCCGTGCAGACCCTGGGCGTCCCGTTCAGCCACGACTTCAACGGCGCCGAGCAGGACGGCGTGGGCTACTACGACGTCACCCAGCGCAACGTCCGCCGCGAGAGCGCGGCGACCGCATTCCTGCGTCCGGCCAAGGGTCGCAGGAACCTGGTCATCGAGACGCACGCCACGGCGACGAAGGTCCTCACCGAGGGCGGCCGGGCGGTCGGGGTCCAGTACCTCCACGAGGGCAAGCCTGCCGAGGCCCGGCTGGACGCCGGCGGCGAGGTCGTCCTCTCCGGCGGTGCCGTCAACTCGCCGCGCCTGCTGCTCCTCTCGGGCATCGGACCGGCCGACGAGCTGCGTGCGGTCGGCATCGACGTGGTCCACGACCTGCCCGGCGTCGGCAAGAACTTCCAGGACCACATGGACGTGTACCTCACCGCGGAGACGGCACCCGTGAGCTACAACGGCGAGGACCGCTGGGACAAGGCGGCCCGCCACGGCATCCAGTACCTGCTCTACAAGACGGGCCCGGTCACCGCGTGCGTCGCCGAGGCCGGCGCGTTCCTGCGCTCGAGCAGCTACGTCCGCTCCCCGGACATCCAGATCCACTGCCTGCCGGCCTACGTGGTGGACCACGGCCGGATGCGCATCAAGGGCCACGGTGTCACGATCAACACCTGCAACCTGCGGCCCAAGAGCATCGGCTCGGTGACGCTCCGGTCCGCGGACCCGGCGGTGGAGCCGGCCATCGACCCGGCGTTTCTCCAGGACCCGTACGACTGGAAGATCTCGATGGAGGGCTTCGAGCGCGGCCGCGAGATCCTCAACGCCCCCGCGTTCAAAGACCTCATCCGCAAGGAGCGCCTGCCCGGCAAGGACGTGAAGACCGAGCAGGGCATCCGCGAGTACATCAAGCAGTGGTCCAAGACCGACTACCACCCTGTCGGCTCGTGCAAGATGGGCAGCGACCCGATGGCCGTCGTGGACACGCAGCTGCGTGTCCACGGGATGGCCGGCCTGCGCGTCATCGACGCCTCGATCATGCCCACGCTCATCTCCGGGAACACCCAGGCACCCTCGATCATGGTGGGCGAGAAGGGGGCCGCGATCATGCGCGCCGGCCGCCTCGTCTGATCTTCCCCAACCGCGCGTCCGCAGGAGGAACACGATGCCCGAGCTCCGTTGGGGGCTGATCGGCGCCAGCGATGTCGCCGCCACCAGGATGATCCCGGCGATGCGCCGGCTCGGCCACGTGGTCTCGGCCGTCGGCGATCCCACGCCGGATTGGGCGACCACATACGCGCAGCGGAACGACATCCCGGCCTCGGGCTCGGTCGAAGAGCTGGTCGCGCGCGACGATGTGGACGCGGTCTACATCAGCACCAGGAACGAGTTCCATCGCGACCACGCGATCCTCGCGGCCAAGGCCGGCAAGCACGTCCTGTGCGAGAAGCCCTTTGCGCTCTCGCTCGAGGACGGCGAGGCGATGCTCGCCGCGGCCGCGGAAGCCTCGGTCATCCTCGGCACCAACCACCACCTCCCGGGCTGCGACACGCACCGCACCATCCGCGAGCTGGTCGCGGGGGGCGCCATTGGCCGGCTGCTATCGGTCAGCGTGTTCCACGCGGTGATGCTGCCGCCGCGGCTCCAGGGCTGGCGGCTCGCGAGCAAGGCCGGCGGCGGCGTCGCGCTCGACGTGACGTGCCATGACGCCGCGGTCATCAACCCGCTTGTGGGCGAGCTCCCGGTCGATGTCGTGGCCCTCGCCACCAGGCAGGGCTCGTGGGAGGCGGCGGCCGAGGACGCGCTGATGTCCACGATGCGTTACGCGAGCGGCGTGCTGGTGCAGACCCACGACGCGTTCACGGTCGCCTACGCGCCCACCGGCATCCACGTGATCGGCGAGGACGGCGCCATCCTCGCGACGGACGTCATGACCCAGGAGCCGATCGGGACCGTCGTGCTGCGCGATGCCTCCGGCGAGCGCGAGATCGACATCCCCAACCGGCGCGGCCTGTACGAGATCAACGTCGGCGGGTTCGCGGCGGCCGTGCGCGGTGAGGCCGAGGGACCCGTTGTCACGGGCCTCGACGGCCTTCGCGCCGCGCAGGTGGCGCTCGCCGTCCGGCAGGCTGCGGAGACCGGCGAGCGCGTCGTCCTCTAGCTTGCGCGGGCCGGGTCCGGGCTCGGGAGCGTGGTACGGTGACGCCCTCGAGCCCCGCCCGGAGCATGTCCGACCAGATGGATCGTGAGGCGGTCTGCCGCTACCTCGCGGAGACCAACATCGAGCATGCCACCCTGCAGTTCTGCGAGCGCTTCGACGAGAAGAGCCGCACCTGGAACTTCAGCAGGCACTCGCACCAGTTCTTCGAGCTGATCTTCTTCCTCGAGGGCCGGGCGAACATCGATGCCGGCGACGAGTCCATGGACGTCCTTGGCTTCGACGTGATCGTCTACCCGCCGGGTCTCGAGCATGCCGAGCACCTCGATCTGCGGCACCGCCAGGAGATCATCTGCCTCTGGGCGGACACCGGGCCCACCGCCACCTTCGACCATGCGATCAAGCTGATGGACGAGCACGGCACCCTGCGCTCGCTGTTCGAGATGGTCTACGACGAGTTCACGGCCAACCGTCCGTTCTCGCCGGACCTGATCTCCTGCTACCTCCACGCCATCTTCCTCCAGGTGCGGCAGCACTTCTCCGAGCCGTCGCGCGAATCCAGCACGCTCGTGGAGCGGTGTCTCGGCTACATCCACGAGCACTACGCCCGCGACTTCGACATCGACGAGCTCGCGAGCCAGGTCGCGGTCAGTCCGAGCTACCTGTTCCGGCTGTTCAAGAAGAAGATGCAGGTCACTCCCATGCATTACCGGAACATCGTCCGCATCGACAAGGCGAAGCTGCTCCTCGCGGACCAGGCGCTCACCGTGGACGATGTCGCCGAGCGGGTCGGGTACGAGGACCCGAAATACTTCTCGCGCGTCTTCCGCGATCTCGCGGGGGTGTCGCCCAGCGCGTACCGCAAGGAACGCCTCTAATGGCCCCGCGTTCCGCGCACGTCGCGTCACTTCCATCCACCTGTCCGCGATGCCTCTCGGTTCACCCGCGTGCACGGGCTGGGTACGATCGCAGCGAGTCGAGGAGAGACGTGGCATGACGATGGTCCAGCAGGCGGCGACAGGTCCCACCGAGCGCATCCGCGCCCTCAAGGAGCGGATGCTCGACGAGCCCCGGTATCTCTCGATCGAGCAGGCGCTGATCATCACCGACGTCTACCAGGCCCACGAGGCGGACAGTGCTGCGCTCAAGCGAGCCCGCTCCCTCGCCGAGTCGATGCGCCGCCTCGACATCCACATCGACCCCGACGAGCTCATCGTGGGCAACCGGACCACCGGCGTCCGCGGTGGCGTCGTCTTCCCGGAGGCCGGGATCAGCTGGATCGACCGCGAGCTCGACACGATGGCGACGCGGCCCCAGGACAAGTTCAACGTCCACGCAGACGACGCCGCCACCTTCCGCGAGCGGATCCTCCCGTACTGGCAGGGCAGGACGCTCGAGGACACGCTGCGGGCCGAGGATGGCCCGCTCCTCGATGCAATCACCCGCGTGGTCAAGATCAACCAGAAGGACCACGCCCAGGGCCACATCTGCCCCGATACCGCCAAGTGGATCCGCCTGGGCCCCGCCGGCCTCCGCGCCGAGGCGGCCGCGCGCGCAGCCTCCGCGTCCCCCGACCAGCGCGAGTTCTACGACTCGGTCCTCGTCGTCCTCGACGCGTCGATGGACTTCATGCGCCGGTACGCGGACCTCGCGACGTCGATGGCCGCAACCGCCGACTCCCCTGAACGGGCCGCCAGCCTGCGCGAGGTCGCCCGGATCTGCACCAGGCTGAGCACGGGCGGCGCCGAGAGCTTCCACGAAGCCGTCCAGTCGCTCTGGTTCCTGTTCACGCTGCTCCACATGGAGAGCAACGCGTCCTCGTTCTCCCCGGGCCGCGCGGACCAGTACCTCTATCCCTACTACCGCGCGGACATCGACGCGGGCCGGCTGACCAAAGCCGGCGCCCTCGAGCTCATCGAGGCCCTCTGGCTCAAGTTCAACCAGATCGTGTACCTGCGGAACTCCCATTCCGCGTCGTTCTTCGCGGGCTTCCCGATCGGCTTCAACGTCGCGCTCGGCGGCCGGGACGAGACCGGGCGGGACGATTCGAACGACCTCTCGTACCTGTTCCTCGAGGCCCAGGCGCAGATCCTCCTGCCGCAGCCCAACCTGTCGGCCCGGCTCCACGAGCACACGCCCGACGCCCTCCTGGACGAGTGCACGCGCGTCATCGGCCTCGGCTCCGGCATGCCGCAGGTCTTCAACGACGAGTCCATCATCCCGGCCCTCGAGGCCCAGGGCATCGCGCCCGCGGACGCGGTCAACTACGCGATCGTCGGCTGCGTCGAGCTCACCACCCACGGCAACAACCTCGGGTGGTCGGACGCGGCGATGTTCAACCTGGTCAAGGCGCTCGAGCTCGCCATGAACGATGGCAAGTGCCTGCTCACGGGCGCGCAGCTCGGCCCCCAGACCGGGTACCTCACGGACTTCGCGACCTACGAGGACCTCGAGCACGCGTTCGCGGTCCAGATCGACTACTTCTTCGAGAAGATGATCCAGGCCTGCGAGAAGGTGGAGGAGATCCACCAGCGGCTCCTCCCGTCGGCGCTCCTCTCGTCGGTCATCGACGACTGCCTTGACCGCGGCCTCGACGTCACCCGCGGCGGCGCGCACTACAACCTGTCCGGCATCCAGGTCATCCAGGTGGCCAACGTCGCCGACAGCCTCGCGGCGGTCAAGAAACTCGTCTTCGACGAGGGAACCGTGGACAAGGCCCGCCTGGTCGCCGCGCTCCAGGGCAACTACGCGCAGGACCAGGAGCTGGCGCACATCCTCATCAACAAGGCGCCCAAGTACGGCAACGACGTCGAGTGGGTGGACGCCATCGGCAACACGTGGGTCCACTA
>JBAXFC010000051.1:0-12779 GCA_037140135.1 Chloroflexota bacterium | reverse complement strand
GCGGTAGCCCGGGCGGACACCCACCCGGGCCCCGGGGCCTAGGTGTTGCCGGGACGGGTCCCGAGCGTCACCGAGAGCTTGACGGTCTGACCGCTCCGGAGAACGTCCAGGGTGATCGTGTCACCCGGTGCGTACTGCACCAGGACGGCATCGAGCGGGTGCTCCTTGTCGAGGGCGGTCCCGTTGATGGCGGTGATGATGTCGCCGTCCTGCAGGCCGGCCTTGGCTGCAGGGCTGTCGGCCACGATCGCGGAGCCGGTGCCACCCTGGTTGCTGACCAGCGCGCCGTTGTCCACCGGCAGGCTCAGGTCCTTCTGGACCTGGAGGTTGATCGTGAGGAACCGGATCCCGATCCACGGACGGGCCAGCGCCTGGCCGGCGACCGCCTGCTGCATGATCGGCCGGGCGATGTCGATCGGGATGGCGAAGCCGATGCCGGACGAGTCCGTGGCAACGGCGGTGTTGATACCCACTACGGCGCCCGAGCTGTCTGCCAGCGGGCCGCCGGAGTTGCCGGGGTTGATCGCCGCGTCGGTCTGGATCAGGTTGGTGATCCGCGAGGCGCCGTTGTCCACCTGGATGTCGCGGCCCTTGGCGGAGACGATGCCACTGGTGACCGAGAAGGAGTACGTGCCCAGCGGGCTGCCCACGGCCACCACGAGCTGGCCGACCTTGAGGCCATCGCTCTTGCCCAGGGTGGCCACCGGCAGGCCGGTGGCTTCCACCTTGACGATCGCGAGGTCCGTCAGGGTGTCGATGCCGTAGACGGTGCCGGTGAAGGTCCGTCCGTCCCGCAGCTCCACGGTGAGGGTGCTCGCACCAGTGACGACGTGGCGGTTGGTCAGGATCCAGCCGTTGGCGTCGTAGATGATCCCTGAGCCCACGCCCTCGCTGGGCACGGTGCCGAAGGGGTCGGTGCTCTGGCCCTGGGTCGTGATCTTGACCACGGACGGGCTGACCTTGGCGGCCGCGTCGATGACGGCCGAGGACTCGTTGATGGTGACCGGCGTGCCACTGGTCGTCTGGCCGTTGCCGGTGGTGGAGCTCTGGATGGTCCGCGGGGTGAAGACGCCCGCCTGCCCCAGCACGAGCACGGTGCCGCCCGAGGCGAGGACGGCCGAGAGGAACGACGCGACGACCACGGTGCCCACGCCGGCGCCGTTCCGGCGGTGCGGAGCCGGGGCCGCTGCCGGTCCGGGCTGGACTCCGGCCAGGTCCGGGGGCGTGAAGACCGGGGGCGGTGGCGTCAGGGCAGGGCCAGTCGGCACGCCGGAGGCCTCGCCGGTCCCGGCGGTGCCGCTCCAGGCAGGCGAGAAGGGGGGAACCTGCGCGCCGGCGCCTGCTGCCGGCGTGGCGCCCGCTGCGGGCGCAGCTGCCGGCGTGCCCGGCGTCGGCTCGTACCAGCGCTCCATGGCCGGTGGCGTGGATCCCGGTGCGGCCCACGCCCAGCGGGCGTCCGGACGCGGATCCGGTGTCGGGGCATACCGCGCGACCTCGACACGCTGCGTGTCGTCGAGCGGAGCGCTGCCGGCACCGGGGATGGCGTCGGGCGTCGTGTCGTCGTTCATGGGCGGGTGGAGCTCTTCCTGGTGCGATGGTCGGCGGCCGTGGGGCCTGGGTGCTTGCTGCTAGGGTGCCGGATCGTGGTTCACGGGCGGTGGAGAGGTCGGTGAAGAATCCACCACCTTCGGCGGCTCGACAGGTCCATCGCCCCACGAGGACCCCTCGTCGCGGGCCGCGGGTGCGACCTCGGTCACCGCCCACGGATCGCGGGGGAGGGTGACCACGAAGCGCGAACCGCGTCCGACGCGGCTCTCAACCGCGATCGTCCCGTGGTGCATGTCCACGATCGACTTCACGATCGCGAGGCCGAGGCCGGAACCCGATCCTCGCGCCTCGTTGGACTGGGAGCCGCGGTAGAAGCGGTCGAAGATGTGCGGCAGCTCGCTCGCCGGGATCCCGATCCCGGTGTCCACGACCTCGATCCGGGCACCGCCATCCGCCTCTGCGCGTGCCGTCACCCGTACCTCGCCACCCCTGGGGCTGAACTTGATCGCGTTGCCCACGAGGTTGCCGACCACCTGGCCGACCCGAGGCGGATCGTGGCGGAAGCGGAGCGGCCGGTCCGGCAGCTGGGCGACCAGGTGGATCCCCTTGCGCTCGGCAGCCGCCAGCTGCTGCTCCACGGCCGACTCGATGGTCCCCCGGACGTCGGCGGGGTGGAGATCGAGCAGGACGAGGCCCGAGTCGAGCTTCGAGAGCTCGAGCAGGTTCTGGGCCAGCCAGTCGAGGCGGTCGAGCTGGCCGGCGGACGACTCGAGGAACTCCAGGCGCGCGTCGGCGTCCTCGCCGGCCGGGCCCTGGAGGAGCTCGATGAAGGTCCGGGTCGCCGCGATCGGCGTGCGGAGCTCGTGGCTGACATCGGCCAGGAAGTCGCGGCTCCGGTCCCGGTCCCCGCGGATGATCGCGACGCTCTCCTCGAGGCGGGCGGCCATCCGGTTGAACTGGGTCGAGACCGCCCGCAGCTCGGTCGTCCCGCACGAGAGCTCGTCGGTGGCGACGCGCGAGGTGAGGTCGCCGTCCGCGAGGCGCCGCGATGCCTCGGTGAGGCGCTGGATCGGCGTCGAGAAGCGGTGGGCCAGGAACGCCGCCACCATCACCGCGACCAGGAAGGCGGCGCCGGCCATGATCAGCAGCAGGCCCGTGATCGCGGAGATCGTGCCCGCGCGGCTGGTGAACGGCTCGGAGAGTGTGACCACCATGCCCCAGTCCGCGACGGGGTTGGTGCGGCCGATCTCGGCTGTGGCCGGGGCGATGGCGGGATCCCGGGCCTGCCCGGGATCCGCCTTGATCGTCGTCCACGTCTTGAACGAGAGGGACGCGTCGGGGTTCGGGGCGAGGTAGCCGGTCGTGTCCGGCGCGGCCGGACCGAAGACGACCTGGACGTCCGCCTCGGCCACGGAGTCCGCGACCAGCTGGAGCGCGCGGTCGTCGTTGAGCAGGGCCTGGATCTCGGGGTTGAGGATGTTCTTGCCGGCCTGCCTGCGCACCACCGCCTTGGTGCCCACCCGTTCCACGATCAGGGCGTCGAGCACGTCGAGGGCGGCGTCCGCGCGGCGCTGGAGGCTGTGCTCCTCCTGGGTTCGGAAGTAGGCGTCGAGCTGGACGATCACCACCGGCGCCACCAGCGTCAGCGTGAGCGCGACGACCGCCATGAAGGCGAAGGTCAGCCGCGTCTGGAACGACTGCGGGACGGGCGCCCGGCGACCCGGCGCGCGCGGCATGGGTGCGGTTGCCGGTGGGACGGCGGTGTCCGGCCGGCGGACGTCGCCCATCTCAGCGCTCGGCGAACTGGTAGCCGGCGCCCCGGACGGTCAGCACGAACCTGGGCTCGGACGGGTCGTCCTCGATCTTGTCGCGCAGGTGGCTCACGTGCACGTTGATCGTCTTCTCGTCCTGGTCGAGCGCCTCGTAGTCCCGCAGCAGCTCCAGCAGCTCGCGGCGCGTGAAGACCCGGCCCGGACGCTGGGCCAGGTGGCGCAGGATCTCGAACTCGGTTGCCGTGAGGGCGACCCGCCGGCTGCCGCGCTGGACGCGTCGCCGGTCGAGGTCGATGACCAGGTCGCCCTGGCGGATGACCCGGCCGCCGGCGGCATTGGAGAGATCGCCGTAAGCCCGGCGCAGCAGCGCCCGGATCCGGCTCATCAGCTCGCGCAGCGAGTAGGGCTTGGTCAGGTAGTCATCGGCGCCGAGCTCGAGGCCCACGACCTTGTCGAACTCGTCGCCGCGCGCGGTCAGGAACAGGACCGGCGCCTTGGAGCCCACGGCGCGCAGGCGCCGGAGAACCTCGAACCCGTCGATGCCGGGGAGGCGGACGTCGAGCACGATCAGGTCCGGGGCCTGGCTCGTGGCGAACTCCAGGCCCTCCTCGCCCGAGCGCGCGACGGTGACCTCGTACCCCTCCTGCTGGAGGGCGTACTGGATTCCGCGCGCGACGGCGAACTCGTCCTCGACGATCAGGATGGTGGCGGACACGGCGGCGATGCTACACCGGCTGGGCGTGCCGGGCGCAGGCTGGCCGGCCGCAGGCGTGCCCGCGGGGTCCGGATGGACGTCCGTGGTACTGTCGATGCTGGTACGCGACGGGCTGTCAGCCCGAACGCGCCGGGCATCGCGCCGGACGCCGGGGCTCCGGCACCGGCCACGTCGGATGCCGCCAGACTGGAGCCCCGTTCCATGGCAGACCGTCCCAGCCTCGCGGCCGAGCGCCGCACCGTCGTTGGCAAGGGGGTCGCAAGGCTCCGTCGCACCGGCCGCCTCCCCGCCGTCGTCTTCGGCCACGGCACCGAGAGCGAGCCCATCTCGCTCGACGCACACGCGTTCGAGAAGCTCCGCCGCACCGTCGGCGCCTCCACGCTGGTCAACCTCGCGGTCGATGGCGGCAAGGTGCGGCCCGTGCTGATCGCCGGCGTCCAGCTCGACAAGATCACCGACGCCCCGATCCACGTCGACCTGTTCGCGGTCCAGATGGCCGAGGAGCTGACGGTCGAGATGCGGCTGATCCCGGACGGCATCGCGCCCGCGGCCACCCGCGGCGGATCGCTCGTCCACCCGGTCTCCGTGGTCAAGGCACGCGCCCTGCCCGGCGACCTGCCCGACGCCATCCATTACGACCTCAGCTCGCTTGCGACGTACGAGGACACCATCACCGTGGCCGACCTGGTCGTTCCCGCGGGGATGACGATCCTTGCCGATCCGGCAGACGTGATCGCCCGCGTCCTCGTCTCCCGCGAGGTCGCGGCCGCCGCAGCCGATGGCACCGCCCCGGCCGAGGGCGCCGAAGCCGCGAGCTGATCCACGAGCGGCCGCCGCTAGACCCGGCGTCCGCTCCCGTACACGATCGGCAGCTCCATCCGGAGGCCGCCCGGCGGAAGTGCGCTCAGGCGCGCCAGCAGGTCGGCCTCCAGTGATTCCCGGAGCCCGGGCTCCATCGTCAGGAACAGGTCCTCGTCATCGAACCGGGTGATGAACCCGGCGAAGCCCTCGGGCGTGAAGTCGTGGACCAGCGTGGCGGCACGCGCGCTGGTGGCCCGGAAGCCCGCCCGGCGGAGCTGGGCGGCCGCCGCGGCCGGCGACGCGAGGTCCGGGCCGCCGGCGTCGGGATCGCGGGCCTCGAGCCCGGCCGCGACCAGCGCCTGGTCGTAGGCGGCCTCCCCGTCACACGGCGTTCCACCGTCGAGCCAGCGGACGAACGCGATGCGCCCGCCGGGACGCAGCACGCGGTGGAGCTCGCGCAGCGCCCGTGGTGCCGACGGGACCAGCTGCAGCACGAACGCGGTCAGCACGATGTCGAAGGCGCCATCCTCGAACGACAGCCGGTCCGCGTAGCCGTGCACGGGGAGGACGCGTGCCCGCACCTCCGCGGCGGTGGCCGCCAGCTCCCGGCGGGCGATCGCGAGCATCCCCTCCGATGCGTCCAGGGCCTCGATCCGCACCTTCGGCCAGCGCTCCGCGGCGGCGATGCCGAGCGCGCCGGTGCCGCAGCCGAGGTCCAGGATCCTGGCTGCGCCGCCCGCGGCGTCCACGTCGCCGGTGATCTCATCGAGAAGGCGCAGCGTCGCGGACCGGTGCACTGGCGACCACCATCGGGCGTACCCCTCCGCGATGCGGTCGTACCGGACCTCCTGATCAGCCATAGGGCGCAATGGTGACATGCCGATATCGGGTCCAACGGCCCCCGGCTGCGGTCCGCGGGCCGCTGTCATCCACCGCGCCGCACGTAGATGCTCCGAGCATCGAGAAGTGACGGGCACAGGGCACGCCGCAGCTGCTGCGACGCCTCGGGCCCGGAAGGAGTTCCAGCCATGAAGAAGATCCTGCTTGCGTACGACGGCGGGGACCCTGCGAAGCGCGCACTCGAGATGACGATCGACTTCGCCAAGCGCTTCGACGCATCGGTAGGGGTCATCAGCGTGGTCCCGGTCCACAGCGGTCGCGTGGCGGTCGATCCGTGGGATGACCGCACCGTGCATGCCGAAGAGCTGCTCGAGGCCCGCACGCTGCTCCGCGACGCCGGCATCGAGGCCGAGATGATGGAGCCCGGCGGCGACGTCGCCAAGACCATCGAGCGGATTGCCGATGAGCGCGGCTACGACATGATCATCGTCGGCACGCGTGGCCTCGGGATCGTCAGCCGGGCCCTCCAGGGGTCCGTCTCGGAGCACCTCGCCGCCAACGCCCACGCCACCGTGGTTATCGCCCGCTGATGCGGGCTCCGCGTCCCGGAACGCCGGCGGCGTGCCCAGCGCGCGGCGCCGGGCATGCCACCTTCACCGCGACCAGGCCTCCCTCCCGGGGCGGCTGTCATCACCCCCGGAGGGAGTTCTCGTGACCCTCGTCGCCCCGCCCGCCCCGCGTGGCCATGCCCACCGGCTGTCGCGACCGATCCTCGATGCCCTGCGCACCGGCGAAGGCCCTGCCCCGGTCACGCTGCGCGGGATCGCACTCCTCGCCGACGCGGTCCTCAACAAGGACGCCGCCTTCACCGACGAGGAGCGGGACACGCTGGGCTTGCGGGGCCTGCTGCCGCCGCGGGTCGTGGACGTCGATCTCCAGGTTGCCCTGGAGCTGGAGCATGTCCGGCGCAAGGCCGATGACCTCGAGCGCTACATCGGCCTGGCCGCCCTCCAGGACCGCAACGAGACCCTCTTCCACCGCGTCCTCCTCGACCACCTCGAGGAGCTGCTGCCGATCGTCTACACGCCGACCGTCGGGCGGGCCTGCCAGGAGTTCAGCCACCACTGGCGTCGTCCGCGCGGCGTCTGGATCACCCCGGACGATGTCGCCCGCGTGCCGGATCTGCTGCGCAACGCGGCCCGTGACGAGATCCGCCTGATCGTCGTCACGGACAACGAGCGGATCCTGGGCCTGGGCGACCAGGGTGCCGGAGGCATGGGCATCCCGGTCGGCAAGCTCGCCATCTACTCGGCTGCGGCGGGCGTCCATCCCGGTATGACCCTGCCGGTCTCGCTCGACGTGGGCACGGACCGGCTGGAGCTCCTGGCCGACCCGCTCTACGTGGGCTGGCGCCATCCGCGCCTGCGCGGCGACGCCTACGACGAGGTCGTCGAGGCGTTCGTGGCCGGCGTCCGAGAGGTCCTGCCGCGTGCCGTCCTCCAGTGGGAGGACTTCAAGCAGCACAACGCCATCCGCCTGCTCGAGCGGTACCGGAACTGGGTCTGCTCCTTCAACGACGACATCCAGGGCACCGCCGCCATCGCTGTCGCGGCCATCCTGGCCTCCCTGCGGGCCGCCGACCGGCCGCTTGGCGACGTCCGCTTCGTGCTGGCCGGTGCCGGCGCCGCGGGCACCGGGATCGCCCGACTGCTGCGCATCGCGATGATGGAGACCGGGATCTCCGCGGACGATGCCCGGAACGCGATCGCCGTGCTGGACTCGCACGGCCTGGTGGTCGAAGGCCGGCCAGGCCTGGAGGACGACAAGTTCGATGCGGCGCTACCGCGTGACGTGGTCGCCGCGGCCGGGCTGGACCCCGACGGCCAGCACTGGCTCGAGGAGGTCGTCCGCGCCTTCCGCCCGGATGTCCTGCTGGGCACCACGGGGTTCGGCGGCGCCTTCAGCGAGGCGACCATCCGGGCCATGGCCGAGACATGCGTCCGGCCGATCGTGCTGCCGCTCTCCAACCCGACCGCGAACACCGAGGCAGCACCGGCCGACATCATGGCCTGGACCGGCGGACGGGCGATCGTGGCAACCGGGAGTCCCTTCCCGCCGCTCGATGTCAACGGGCGGCTCCGGAGGGTTCCCCAGGCCAACAACGCCTATATCTTCCCCGGGCTGGGCCTGGGCGCCATCGTCTCCGAGGCGCGGATGCTGCCGGAATCGGTGTTCCTGGTCGCCGCCAAGCGGCTCGCCGAGATGGCCACGACCGCGACGCTGGCCGAGGGTGCGCTCTTCCCGCCGATCGCGGAGCTCCGGACGGTCGCGCGTGAGATCGCGATCGCCGTGGTGCGGCATCTCGGCGAGCAGGGTGTCGGCAGGCGCTTCCCGCCCGCGGCGATCCCGGCCGCCGTGGACGCGGCGATGTGGAAGCCGTCCTACGTGAAGTACGAGGCCGTGTAGCTGCAGGGACGGTGCGCATGTCGCTTCGGGACTGGATCCGGCGCCTCGCGACCAGCAAGGAGCAGCCGGTGGAGCTCGCGCCCCGGCACGAGCGCCGAGAGCAGGCCCGGGACCGCCATGCCTCCGGGGGTCCGGACTGGTCCGAGGAGGACCGGCACGTGAACGAGGATGGGGTGCGCGAGGTCGCCGATGTTGCGCCGGGGACTCCGGGCCACGGGGCATCGCGACGGACGACCCGGCGGAGCTGAGCGCGTCCCGCCCGGCCGTCGCGCGCCCGCGAGCACGCTGGAGCCCGCGGGCGCGGGCGCGGGCGCGGGAGCAGGCGGAGGCGCGGCCCTCGGGCTCCCGCCTATCCGAAGATCGACGTCGGGCAGTACGCGGTGACGATCCAGTTGGGCTGGTCCACGATCTCGCTGATCCGCAGGTCACCCGCGACCGACAGCAGCAGGTACGCGTCAAGCGGCGCCAGTCCGCGCTCGGCTCCCAGCCGGTCGATCATCCGGCGCACGGCATCACGCGCGGCCCCGAAGAGGTCTGGCCCGACGCCATCGCACGCGAGCCAGGGCGCCGTGTTGGTGGACTGCCCCAGCGGCCCGGCGGTCCGGAACTCCGGCGCCGTCACGCGGACGTCGCGGCGCACGGACAGCCGCACGGTCGCGCGCATCGGCGTCTCGATCGCCGTCCCACAGACCTCGCCGTCGCCCTGGGCCGCGTGCCCGTCACCGAGCGAGAAGAGCGCGCCCGGGACCTGCACCGGCAGCCACAGCACCGAGCCCGCCGTCAGGTGGCGGGTGTCCATGTTGCCGCCGGTGACGTCGGGCGGGATGGTGGAGCGGGGCTCGCCGGCCGGCGCCACCCCGAGCTCCCCGCAGAACGGGGCAAGGGGGATGCGCACGCCCGGCAGGAACTCCCCGGCGCCATCGGCGAGCCTCGTGATCCGCAGGTACGGATCGGGGAACTGGTCCGCGAGGAGGCCGAAGCCCGGGATGTTCGCGGTCCAGCCCCAGTCGCCGGGCTGGAACGAGAGCAGTTCCACCTCGAGCGTGTCGCCGGGCTCGGCGCCGTCGATGTAGATCGGCCCGGCGACCTGGTCCACCTGGTCGAAGGCGAGCGAGCCGAGGTCGGCAGTGACCGACGTGGCCGTGACCTGGCCGTTGGATGCGTCGAGCGCGTCGAACTCCACGATGTCGCCGCTGCCGATGGTGGCGATCGGCGGAACGGTCTTGTCCCAGGCGAGGTGCCACTGGTCGCGGCGGACGTGGAAGGCGGGTCGAGAAGCCATCGTGGCGCCTCCGGTGAGCGGGGGATCAGGACGAGAAGATCAGGACAGGTCCTCGGGAAGGCCGGCGAGCACCATCGCGGACGCCGGGCCGCCAAACCGCATCTCCATGCGAGCCGACGCATATGCATACGCTTCAAAAGGCTCGAGGCCACGCACCTCGACCAGGTACGCCCAGGCCCGGTCCACGGCGTGCTGGTGGGCGGCGGCGAGGTCCACGCCCTGCCCGAGGAACAGGATCGAGCCCGCCCGGCGCAGGATCGGGCCGGAGATGCCGGCGCCCTTGAGCAGGTCCACCCGGAGCGTCGAGGCCCCGGCCGACTCGAGCGAGACAGAGGTGGGCTCGCCTCGCCCCATCGCCGCATGGTGGTCGCCCACCGACAGCAGCCCGCCCGCCACCTCGACCGGCAGGTCAACGGTGGTGCCCGGGCTCATCTCCCGCAGGTCCATGTTGCCGCCCCAGTGATAGGCGGGCTTGAAGGTGGACCCGGTGCCCTCGGCGGGCGCGAGGCCGATGCAGCCGATCATCGGCTCGATCGGGACGCGGATCCGCGGCGAGATCACGGCGTACCCGTCCTCGAGCGGGATCTGCCGGGCGATCGTCTCCTGCGTGTAGCCGCCGAGATCGCCGAAGCCCGGCAGCCAGACGGACCATGAGCGGTGGATCTCGATGTCAAGGATCTCGATCCGCAGGGCGTCGCCGGGTTCCGCTCCCTCGACGAAGACCGGCCCCGTGATCCGGTTGAACGTCTCGAGGCCGATGTCCTCGAGCGCCTCGCCCAGTGACAGCCGCTCGTAGGCGATGTCGCCGGTCTCGAAGCGGACGATGGCACCCGGCTTGACCGTCGCCTTGGGCTCGTGCCCGGCGCTGAAGTCGAGCGTGTGCTGCTCCTTCGCGAGGACGAGGTCGGGCGCGGTCATGGTCAAGCCTCCGGAGGGGTGGTCGTCTCGGATGCGATCGCTTCGCCAGCCGCTGTGGCCTCGGCTTCGGCTGCTTCCGCGGCTTCGGCTGCTTCCGCGGCTTCGGCTGCTTCCGCGGCGGCCCCGGCGTCGAACGCAGGGTCGGTTGCGAGCCAGCAGCGGCTCGCGCGGTCGTCGGCGAGCTGCACGAACGGCGGGGTGGTGTCGCAGCGGGCCTCGCGCAGCGGGCAGCGGGTCCGGAACGGGCAGCCCGCCTGCTCGGCCAGCTCGGTGCGCAGCTCGCCCCGGGCGCGGCCGGCCCGTCGTCCCTTCCCGCCACCCTCGCCCGGGATCGCCGCCAGGAGCGCTTCCGTGTACGGGTGGTGCGGGTGGTCGAAGACCGCGTCGATCGGCCCCTCCTCGACGATCTCACCGAGGTACATCACCGCGATCCGGTCCGCCGTGTGGTGGACCACCGCGAGGTCGTGGGCGACGAAGAGGTAGGCGAGGCCCCGCCGCTCCTGGAGGTCTTCGAGCAGGTTGATGATCTGTGCCTGGACGGAGACGTCGAGCGCTGACACCGGCTCGTCGAGGACCAGGAGCTCCGGGTCAACGGCGAGCGCCCTCGCGATGCCCACGCGCTGGCGCTGGCCACCGGAGAGCTCGTGCGGGTAGCGTGACGCGATCTCGGGCCCGAGGCCCACGTCGGTGAGGAGCTCCGCCACGCGCTCCCGGCGCTCGGCGGCCGACGCCCCGATCCGGTGGACCGTGAGGACCTCCATCAGCGCCGACCCGACCGCGATCCGCGGGTTGAGCGACGAGTACGGGTCCTGGAAGACGATCTGCATCCGCTCCCGGAGGCGGCGCAGGTCCCCGCTGCCGGCCGCCCGGACGTCGATGCCATCGAAGGTCACCGCGCCGCCGCAGGGCTCCGTGAGGCGGAGCAGGCCGCGGGCGGTCGTCGTCTTGCCGGAGCCGGACTCGCCGACCAGGGCCAGCGTCTCGCCCCGGTGGATCTCGAACGAGACGCCCCGGACGGCCGGGAACGCCCTGGCCGGACGGCGCCGGACGACGTCCGAGAAGCGGCGGCGGATCGCGAACTCGACGCGCAGGTCCTCGACGCGGAGGAGGACGTCGCTCATAGGTTCCCCGGGCGGCCGGTGAGCCGTCCCGCGCCGGCGGAGAACGGGGGCCGCAGCCCGGCACTCTCGGCGACATCGCCCCGGAGCGCGACGTGGCCGTTCTCGGCGCGCGCCACGAAGTCCGCGACCACGGCCATGTAGCGGTCGGGCTCTTCGGCGTGGGAGAGGTGCCCGGACTGCTCGAAGATCGCCCACTCGGCGTGCGGCAGGCGCTCCCGGATGGCGGCTACCTGGACCGGCGTCGCCTCGTCGTGGCGGCCGCTGGTCAGGAGCACGGGCTCCCTGACCACGTCGAGGCGCGACAGGACCTCCCAGTCGCGCAGGGTGCCGATGACGTGGAACTCCGTCGGCCCGTTCATGGTCCGGTAGACCTGCGGGTTGCGCGCGAGCTTTGCGAACGAGCGCGTGTCGAACTCCGGCGACGGGATGACGCGGCACAGGTGGCGCTCGTAGAAGACGTTGACGGCGGCCTCGTACTCGGGGTCGTCCCAGGTGCCGGCGGCCTCGTGGCGGTCGAGGACCTCGATCACCGCCGCCGGCAGGTCGGCGCGCAGGCGCCCGGTCTCGGCGACCCACATCGGCATCGAGGCGGGCGAGGAGGCGATGATCGCCGAGACCACGCCCGCAGGCCGGGTGACCAGGTACTCCATGAGGAGCATCCCGCCCCAGCTCTGGCCCAGGATGTGGACCTGCTCGAGGCCCAGGGCGGCGCGGACCGAGTCCACCTCGCGCACGAAGAAGTCCACGGTCCAGCGGGCCGGATCGTCGGGCTGGTCCGAGTTCCCGCACCCCTGCTGGTCGTAGAAGATCACCCGCCTCCCCGTGGCGGAGAGGGCCGCGAGCGACTCGAGGTAGTCGTGGCAGGCCCCGGGGCCGCCGTGGAGGAGCAGCAGCGGGGCAAGGCCACGGTCCTTCTCGACCTGCTCGTCGCCCACGATCGCGACCCAGGTCCGCAGGCCGTCGTGCTCGATGAACAGCTCCTGCGCCCCGAAGGCGGGGTCGATCGTCCACAGCGCAGCGGCGGGGCCCGTCTCGGTCACGATGCAGTCTCCCAGTCGAGCTTGAGGGTTCCGGCGACCAGCTCCGCGCTGCGGTGGCAGGCGGCGAGGCGGCCATCGGTGGTGGGCACGAGCGCCGGCACGTCGGTGGAGCAGGCGGCCACGGCCGCCGGGCAGCGGGGCGAGAACGGGCAGCCGGGCGGGATCCTCGCGGGGTTGGGCGGGCCGCCCGGGATCTGCGGCAGCCGGGCACGGCGGCTCGCGATCTGCGGGTTGGAGGCCGCGGGGCCGGCGGTGTACGGGGGATGGGGCTGCGCG
>JBAXFC010000050.1:0-12794 GCA_037140135.1 Chloroflexota bacterium | reverse complement strand
CTCGCCTGGGTCGTCACCCGCTGGTACGCGCCAGGCCTCGGCACGTTCACCAGCGGGGACTCCCTCCTGGGCGAGCCGCGGGAGCCCGACTCCCGCCACCTGTACGCCTATGGGGCGGGAGAGCCGGTGGGGTCGTGGGACCCCGATGGCAGGGCTGCGCGAGGAACGTGTGGCGGGCTCGGTTGCACGCCGGACGCTCGGCCGGAGCGCCGCCGCGATCAGGTCGGCAGGTTCTTCCAGCAGTTCCCGGGACTCGCATACTTCAGGAACTCATCCGGGCAGACAGCGGCTGTTCCCCGGGCTGGGGTTGGCCTCGGTCGCGGGATCCTGGCGTTCATGAAGTGGGAGACCAGTTCCCGCCGCCTCCCACAGTCGCGGTGGTGGATGGCCGTGAATTCGACAATCGTTGGCGGGGCGCTCTCGGCGTGGCGGCTCTCCGACCGCAACGAACGACCGGAGGCGTCGGCACCGTCAGCGCCTTGGTACCGGTATGTCCGCCACCAACTCCTCGATGGTTTCGGATTTCGCGGTGGTACCCATGCCGAGCTGTACCGCGCCCATCAAGCGAACCTGTGGCAGGGAGTGCGACAGTCGGCAGCGCTCCTGAACTTGGAGACCCCGGAGGAACGGCTGGTCATCTGGAAGGTGCTGGTCAACGTGGAGTTCTACTCGCGACTAGGCGTCGACATGGAGTGGGCGCTGGGTGCCAGCCTCGTCGTTGCCCGCTATCCAGAGTGGCACCTCAACGTGCGAGGCGCTGCGGCAAGAAGGGCTGCCTGCGGCATGTGGGAGGTGCCGAGTTGGACTGTCCGTGCATTTGTGGCAAGGTTCATGGCGCGTCCTGTGGTGGCTTGCTGTGCCCGTGGCCATGAGAAAGTCCCCGCTGGTGGCCAGCAGGAAGTCCCCGCCCCTCGATTGACCTGAGCCATCCGGGAAGTCCCCCGGGACTGCCACGATGCGGTTGTTGAGAACCCATCACCGGCAGACCCGAGGGACGCCCATTGTGAAGTCAGCGAGGCACCAGTTGGACATCCTGTCCGCGTACCGCGACCTGGGCAGCTTCAGGGCTGCCGCCGGCCTGTGCGGGACGACCCCCAAGACCGTCCGCCGGGTCGTCGAGCGCCGCACCCGGCCGCCGGTCGAGCGGCCACCCCGGCCCAAGGCGACCGATCCCCTGGGCACCCTGCTCGCCGGGCGTGTGCGGGCGACCGACGGCCGGATCAGTGCCAAGCGCCTCCTGCCCGCGGCACGGGCCGCCGGCTATGCGGGCTCGGCGCGCAGCCTGCGCCGGGCGGTCGCGGTCGCCAAGGCCGCCTGGCGCGTCGAGCGCCGGGTGTACAGGCCCTGGCAGGCAACCCCGGGCGAGCACCTCGCGATCGACTGGGGCAGCGAGGGCGACCTCCACGTGTTCTGCGCGGTCCTGGTCTGGAGCCGGGTCCGGTTCGTGCGGTTCGCGGCCGACGAGAGCCAGGCGACGACCCTGCGCCTCCTCGCCGAGTGCCTCGAGGCCCTGGGCGGCGTGCCCGGCATCGTGCTCGCGGACCGGATGGGCTGCCTCAAGGGCGGCGTCGTCGCGAACGTCGTCGTGCCGGCCCCCGGGTACCTCGCGTTCGCCCTCCACTACGGCTTCCGGCCCGACTTCTGCGAGGCGGCCGATCCCGAGTCCAAGGGCGTCGTCGAGCACCTGGTCGGGTACGCCAAGGCCGACCTCCTGATCCCCGGCGCGCCGTTCGACGACCTCGCGGCGGCCAACGCGGCCGCGATCGCCTGGTGCGCCGAGACGAACGCCCGGGTCCACTCCGAGACGTCCGCGGTGCCGGCCGAGCGCCTCAGCGCCGAGCGGAGCCTCCTGCGGCCGCTGCCCTCCCTGCGCCCGGCACCCGCGCCCACCGCGGTCCGTCGGGTCGACAGCCTGCGGACCGTCCGCTTCGGCAGCGCCCGGTACAGCGTGCCGGGGGCGTTCATCGGGACCCGGGTCGGGCTCCTGGTCTCGGGCGGCGAGCTCGTCATCACTGCCGCCGGCTCGGAGATCGCGCGGCACCGGCTGGTCGGCCCGGGCGAGATGAGCCTGGTCGACGGCCACTACGGCCGTGCGGCAGCAGCCCCTGTCCGGGCGGTCCGGCCGCGGACCCCGGCAGAGATCGCCTTCCTCGGCCTGGGACCGGTCGCGGCCGCGTTCCTGCGGGCGGCGGCAGCGTCTGGCACGGCGCGCCTCGGCGCAGAGCTCGCCCTGATCGCCGGTCTCGAGGCGGCCCACGGCCGGGAGCCGCTCCTCGCGGCGCTCGAGCGGGCGCTTGCGTACCGCCGCTTCCGGGCATCCGACATCCGCTCGATCCTCGCGGCGGGGCCGGGCGTCCCGCGCCACCGGGAGCCGGGTGCGCACCTCGTCATCGGGCTGCCGGCGGTCCCGGTCCGGCCACTCGCGGCGTATGCCCTCGAGCCCGTCGCATGACGGCCACCGTCGCCGCGCCCCTCGCCCCCGACCTCGAGGCTGCCCTGCTCCGGCTCAAGCTGTCCGCGATCCGGCGTCTGGCGCCCGAGGTCCTCGCCACCGCCAAGGTCCAGCGCTGGGCACCCGACGAGCTGCTGCGCACCCTGCTCGAGGCCGAGCTCGGCTCGCGCGATGCCTCCAACGCCAGGGCGCGGCTGCGGGCGGCGGGGTTCCCGGTGCGCAAGACGCTCGACGAGTTCCTGGTCGCCGACAGCTCCATCCCGCGACCGACGTTCGACTACCTGTCCAGCCTCGAGTGGATCCGGGCCCGGGAGAACCTAGTGCTCGTCGGACCCGCGGGCACGGGGAAGTCCCATACCTTGATCGCCCTGGGGCACGCCGCGGTCGAGCAGGGGTTCCGGGTCCGCTACTTCGCCGCGGCCTCCCTGGCCGAGGCGCTGTACCGGGGGCTCGCCGACAACAGCGTCGGACGGCTGATCGAGGGGCTGCTGCGGGCCGACCTCGTGATCGTCGACGACCTGGGCTTCGCCCCGCTCGACGATGTGGGTGCCCAGCTCCTGTTCCGCTTCGTCGCCGCGGCCTACGAGCGCCGCAGCCTGGGCGTCGCGTCGCACTGGCCGTTCGAGTCCTGGGGTCGCTTCCTGCCCGAGCACACGACCGCGGTCGCCCTGCTCGACCGCCTGCTCCACCACGCGGTCACGGTCGTGACGTCGGGCGACTCCTACCGGATGAAGGAAGCGAGAACGAGAGCGGGTGGGCCGTCGACCAAGCCCTGAGACGCCGCCGGGGGCGGGGACTTCTCATGGCCACCAGCGGGGACTTTCACATGGCCATTGACAGCCTCGCAGCGTGTTTCCCGTTGCTCGCATGGGCAGCGGGTCACATCTA
This sequence comes from Chloroflexota bacterium, assembly GCA_037140135.1. Taxonomy (GTDB): domain Bacteria; phylum Chloroflexota; class Limnocylindria; order Limnocylindrales; family CSP1-4; genus CAIXZV01. The sequence continues at coordinate 9,454 of JBAXFC010000050.1, read as the reverse complement.
CCTTGCTCGGAAGGTACAACTGAGTTGTTGTGCACGTCAATGGTTGGCATAGGGGGATGGTTGGCATAGGGGGATAGTTGGCATAAGGGGAATGACGACGGCCGGGCGAGGCCAGTCTCCGCGCGGCGGCTGCACGCCCGGCCAAGCCCCTGACGGGTGCTAGTCCGACCGGCAGGGCGGCCGATTGAGGCACTCGATGCCGACCGGATTGCCCTCGCGATCGAGATCAACCGCCAGGTCCTCGCCACCCTCCCACAGGACTGCCGTCTCCGCGACACCAACCTCGCCGCCCTCCGCCAGTGCCACGTAGCAGTCGCGGTGCCACGCCGCCCGGCGGCAGGCCGCGAAACGGACGTCGAGACCCGGGTAGTCGGCGGCGTGGGCGCGAGGGCGCTCGATGAACGGACTCGGGTCGAAGTCGAACCAGCCGAGCCCGGTCCGGCGGAGATGCTTCGTCGGGCGAGGACCGTCTATCAGCACATTGTCGCCGTTCGATGCCGCTGGCGCGCGGCGGGTGGGGCCCCCACCAGACGCGTTCCCCCGGGCCGCGACAGCATCCGCTCAGGCGGGAGAGTCCGGGGGTCTCCGTCATTCGCGACTTTGCCGACGGTACGCAACGTATGCACACATCACCCCGCTCCGCCGGTCGTGTCCGCCGTAGCCTCGAGACAGCGGTGACAGGCGGATGCGCCGGTCGTCGCGGGATCTCGTCCCCCGTGGGGCCGGCGGCGTGCGCTGCCGCTCGACGACGGCGTCCAGTCGGTCGAGTGGCGCATCGGCAGGGGAGCACCCCGCAGCAGGCCCGTGACCCGCCTCGCCGACTGGGAGCTGGCCCAGCTGTGGTCGCTGCCCGACGCGTCCTTCGACGGTGCCGGTTTTACGCGGGCGCGGCCGCTCGGCGCCCCGCCGCCGGAGATTCCCGCACGCTCCCGCCTGGTTCTGGGCACCAGCCGCGGGCGCCCACTCGCCCTCGACGCCGACGCGCTGGCGCGCCACCTCGCGGTCTTCGGCTCCACGGGCTCGGGCAAGAGCACCCTGCTGCTCAACCTCGTCGAGGCACTCGCCGGCTCCCGGATCGGCGCCACCGTGATCGACCCGCACGGGGATCTCACGGGCGACATCCTCGCGCGGCTGCCGGCGAGTGCCGCAACCAGAGTCCACGTCCTGCGCCTTGGAGACCGGGACCACCCGCGCGGCTTCAACTTCCTCGAGCGCCGGTCGCCTGACGAGGCCCAGCTCGTGACGAGCGAGTTCGTGGAGCTCTTCGAGGACCTCTGGCCGCGGTTCTGCGGGCCCAAGATGCAGCACTACCTGCGGCACGCGCTGCTCACCCTGCTCTCGGGCCCCGAGCCCGGGACGATCATCGAGCTCACCCGCGTCCTGACCGACGACGCCTTCCGCGAGCCCCTCGTGCGCGCGCTCACCGACCCGCTGGTCGCCGCCTTCTGGCGCACCGAGTGGCCGGGACCCCGCGAGCGCGAGCGCGACACCTCGATCAAGGCGGTCCTCAACAAGCTCGGCGCGTTCGTGACGTACGCCTCGATCCGGAGCGTCGTCGGCCAGGGCGTGTCCACGATCCGGCCGCGGGCGCTCATGGACGCCGGCGACATCCTGCTCGTCGACCTCTCAGGGGTGGGCGGCGACAACGCGAACCTGTTCGGGGCGATGCTGATCAGCCGCTACCTGATCGACGCCACCGGGCGCCAGGGCACGCCGCGCGACCAGCGCCGCCAGCACGTGCTCGTGGTCGACGAGGCCCAGCGCTTCGACACCCGGGCCATGGGCAAGATCGCGGTCGAGGGCCGCAAGTTCGGCCTGGCGCTCGCGATCGCGTCCCAGTCCCTCGGCGGCCTCGGCGAGCGCCTGCGCGAGACCGTGCTCACCAATGCGGCCTGCCTCGCCCTCCTGTCGCCCGGCGCCGACGACGCCCGTGGCCTGGGGCGGCTCGTCGCGCCGGTGCCCGTCGAGGAGCTCAGCAGCATGCGCCGGTTCGAGGTCCTGCTCCGGATGCCGGGCCCCGATGGCCGCCCCGGCGTCTACGGGGGCACGGTCAACCCACCGGGAGCCGCGGACGGGGTGCAGGCCCGCGCGATCGTCGCGCGGAGCGACGCCCGTGACGCCCGCCCGCTGGCGGATGTCGCGGCCGAGGTCGCGCGCCGCTCCGGCCCGATCGTGGCGCCGGAGCCGGTCCCCGTGGAGAGCCCGGCTGCGATGCGCGGAGCACGGACCTGACGCCCGGCAAGGTCAGGGCAGCAAGGGGCGAGGCATGCGTGGCGGCATGCGCACCGCCATGCATTCGGGCGACAACCCGATGCACAGGATCCCCGAACGGATCGCGCCCGCTTGCCGAGGGACAGCCATGACGCTGGCCTTCCGCGGCGCCACGCCCGCCCTGGCCCTCGATCCCCAGCAGCTCCCGCTCCGCGACCGGGCTGTCCTGCGCATCCTCAACCGTGCCAGGCTCGCGAACGCCGAGCAACTCGGCATCCTGGTCTACCGCAACCGCCATTACGCGCAGATCCGGCTCCGGCGGCTGTTCGACCTCGGCTACCTCGAGCGAGCCGGGCTGCCACCGCCTGCCGGGCTCGGCGGCGCACCCTTCGTGTACCGGCTCGCGCCGGCTGCGATCGCCCGCCTCGGCTACGCCCCGCGACGATGGCGCGGACCGGGCTATGTCGCCCACACGCTCGACGCCGTCGAAGCGGTGTGCGCCCTGGTCCGCTCGACCGACCCGGACCGCTACCCCACCGTGCTGCGGTGGCTGCCGGAGTCCATCGTCGCCGACGTGCTGCCTGCGGGACCCGCCGCCGACGCCGTCATCGTCATCGCAGCGGACGACGGCCCCGCCACCGTGTGCCTCGAGATCGACGAGGGCAACCAGCACGTCGCCCCCATCGGCGCCAAGCTGCACGCCTACCGCGCCGCCCTCGAGATCCGGCCGGGCTGGCACGTCCTCTTCGTCGTGCCGACCCCTGACCGGGCTGCCTGGCTGCGCCGCGCGGCCCACGGCACAGGGGACATGACGGCCTGGGTCACCACGCTCGACGAGCTCCGCGGCCGCGGACCCGACGCGAGGCTCGCGTCGCTCTCGAGGCAGGCGCCGCCGCAGGTGCTGCGCCGCCTGGCACCGGGGCCTGCACCCCTTGCCGGACCACCGGTCGGCTCGCGGCGCTGGCTGGAGATCCTCGGATCGGGCGGCGCCGAGGCAGCGCGGTGAGACCGCCGTCCGCCTACGCGCCGCTCGGTGCGGCAGCGATTCGGGCCACGAAGTCGCTGACCGCGACCGTCGCATCGGAGACCTCGGCGACTGGGAAGCCCATGCCCAGCGCGAGGTTCCGGTACCCGTCGGCCCAGAGCGGGTAGAGCCGGATCTCCGGCGGCCAGGCGTGGCGGCCGCGGAGCCGGAAGACCTCCTCGCACGCGAGACGCACGGCAGGCAGGTCCGGCTCGGCCAGGATCTCCTCGAGCAGGAGGAGGTCGATGAGGTCGCGGAACCGGTCGTTGTCGCGGTCCTCGCGCACCTCGGTACAGGCGTGGAGCTTCTGGGCGACCTGGTACGGGAGCGGGAAGAGGGGCACCCGCGCCCCGTCGGGCAGCCCGAACACCGAGAGGGCGGGCGCAGGCTCCGCGTACTCGATCCCGGTGGCTGCCCGCGAGCCGCCCTCGGCTGGGCTCACCTCGAGGTCGACGGTCCCCCAGTCGTAGTGCGCGAGCGCGATCCGGACCGGGATCCGGACAGCGCCCGTCGGCCCGATCGGCGAGGCGCTGCCCGCGGTGAGCCGGAAGATGCCGTGCTCGTGGACCGAGGCTGCCGCGAGGATCTCCTCGAGCCTTGACATGTCGTCGCGGAACGCGGTGTCGAAGTCCCGCGATGCCCGGGCGCGGGCACCCACTCGCAGCTCCATCGCCACCCCGCCCTTGAGCAGGAAGAGCGGGGCGCCTTCCTCGTCGGTGAACCGCGTGAGGACGGCCGAGAGGACCATGAACGAGAGCGCGCGCCGGAGGCGCGTGGCCGCGATGCCCTCCTCGTCGGCCTTCTGGGTGATCCATCGCTCGAGCGCCACCCGGTTGGCGGGCGGCTTCTCCTTCGGAAAGCCGGGCATCCCTACAGTGCCTCGAGCGCGGCGAGCCTGGCCTTCGCCCTCGCGATCTCGATCCGGCGGAGGTCGGCTGGCCCGAGCAGGCCCCGGTCCCGGCCGGTCTCGACCGCCTGGTCGATGAACCGGTCCCCGACGTGGATGGCGATGCCGTCGAGGATGGCGCGGACCGGGGTCGCGATGCGGAGGCCCTCGTGCCACGCGAGGTCGTGGGGGTCGAGGTGCCCGCGGTGGACGACGAGCCACCCCGGCAGCCGGCGGCGGAGCCGGATCCCGGGCGCGACCGTCACGTGGACCTGCGCAGGGTTGATGTCGCACAGGTCGTGGAGGTCGAGCGCCGTCTCGTGGCTGAGGGCCGCATCGTTGCGCACGCGAAGGAGCGCGTCCTGGTATTGCGCAAGGCGGTCCCCGGCGAGCTGCGGGACGCGGTAGATGCCGAAGCCGACCCGCTCGAGCGTCCCCCGGTGGGCCATGAGCCGCAGCGCCGCGTCGTTCGCGCCGATCGCCTGGGCATCCTCGGGCGTGAGCAGGCCGTGCTGGTCGAGCGCGCGCTCGAGAAGCTGGGGGAAGAGCGGCTCTGACATGCCAATACCGTATCCTTGTGAAACGGTATTGGCAAGTGAGACACAGAGAGTGCCAATAGCGTTCCTTAGCGGTACGGTATTGGCACGGAGGGACTTGACGAGCCCTGGTACGCTCGCGAACGACGTCGCGGCGTCGCTTCGGTGCTCCGCACTTCGCGAGCGCACCGGCGCCTCATGGGCCGCCCCGCAGCTGTCGTCGTACACAAGCACGTACACGACTCGCTTGAACGCCGCCCCCGCGGCCCGCATCGTGGCCTTGGGCGACTGAGGCCACCGGAATGCGTACCCCACGTGCTTCAGCCGCCCGCCACGTTCGACTCATCGAACGGGCAGCGGACTTCCCGGTGCGAGTCCCCGCGGCTTCGGGCCGTGACCAGGCCAGCACCGGCGCAACGGCCCTCCGGGGCTCGAGGCGAGTGAAGCACCTTTCCATCCCCCATACGCTGCCAATCGCGCGCTCCTCGATGCGTGCGATCGCGCCAGCCGCCGCCACCCACCACGTGGGCGAAGGCCTGGCCAGGGACGACCTGCCGTCGCGAGGAGTGCTCCTCGATGGACCGGTTCCCCCTGGTCGTGCCCGCCCGCATCGGGTGGCGCACGGCCAGGCACCGGTCTGTCACGGACGCACGTCCGCCGACGGCTGGTCGTTCCCGGCCCCAGGTCCTCACCACGCCCCAAGTGGCGGATGCACATCCGCGCCTGAACGGAGGTGATGTCCGAAGAGCAGGGATCAACGACCACGCCCGGCGGCCCGCGCGCCCGCCGGCACTCGACCCATCGGGTCGAGTCACCCGCGCTGGACCGGGGCCGATCGATGAGCGATCGCACCACGAGTGCAGCGTGCCGCGCCTGCACTCGTCTGCCCCCGAGTCCACTCCCGACATGCGGCTTCGCATCAAGAGGAGCACAACCGGTGCAGACGACCAACTCTCCCGACACGACCAAGGTCATCTACGGCGTCAACGAGCTCGACCTCGAGCTCGCGGGCAAGCCCGTCAGCGAGATCTGGAAGCACCTCGAGCAGGTCTTCAACATCCCGCGCGATGCGGTCGTGACGGTCAACGGCACCCGGGTCGACGACACGTACGTCGTCGCCGCGGGTGACGAGCTCGAGTTCACCAAGGCAGCCGGCGTGAAGGGCAACGCTGCCTGACACCACCCGGCGCGGGCACACCCAGGGTTCCGGTCCGAGCCAGTGGCGCCAGACGGCGCGCCGGCCGGACCGGGCCTGCGGGTCACCCGGCGCCAGAAGGGAGCTCGCACCAGCCATGCAGTCGCGCACGTTCCTCCGCATCGAGGGCGACCTCGTGAGCCTCGTGACCGAGGTGACGGACCGGGAGGTGACCCTTCCCGACCTGCTCACCGAGCTCACGAGCTCGCAGCTCGCCATGACTCCCCGGCTGCCCACCGGCTGCCGGTTCTGGCTCCGCTCGGGGACCACCAGCCGGTGCGTCTTCGTAGTGGAGCAGCCACCCGGCCGTCGGACGATCGAGTACCACGGCAGCCGGCGCTACGACGCCGAGCCGGTCACCTACCGGCTCGCGCTCCCGTACGTCGTCTTCGTGGTCTCGACCTACGGCGACCAGATCGAGTCGCTGGCGACCTTCTTCCGGACCGAGCCGATCGGCTCGCTCGACGCCCCGCTGTTCTGCTCGACCCTGCCCAACACGTCCGACGACGGCCTCGTCTGTCTCGGATCGGTCAGGGTCGCAGGAGCCAGCGTCGGCGAGCGGGTGGATGCCCTGATGGGCGCGTTCTGGTCCAGCCGCTTCAATGCCGATCTGCGGCGTCACCAGATGCCGTTCACCGGCGGCTTCCGGGCCTGGGCGCTGCGGTCGAGGCGGGATCCCCTCGCGGCCCTGTCCATCAGCTACGACCCGTACTGGCGCTCCCTGCGCCAGGTGGTCGCCCAGATGGCCGGGATCGCGGTGACGGACCTGCCGACACCCGCGCCCGACCCGGCCGCCACCGCGGAGATGGAGGTCCGGACCCCGGACCCGGCGCTCGAGTCCGGAGGCGACGCCGATGCGCTCGCTTCCTGACCAGGTGCTCGGGCTCCCGGGCGTCCGGCCGCAGTCGGTCGCCCGTGCCGTCAGCCCGTATCTCGGGTTCGCGACCCAGGGGATCGGCAGCCGCCGCGTCGAGGACGCGGCACTCCTTGTCCTCGCCGCGGTCTACGCCGATCGCGGCGGCCCGGTTCTCGAGGCGCTCCTCTCCGAGCGCATGTCGTTCGACCGGCTCATGTACGCCGTCAACCGCTGCCCGGTCCACCGGGGAGGTGCCTGATGTTCCCGATCCTGCAAGCGGGTCCCGGTCTCGAGGGTGCGGCTCTGGCGGCCTTCGTGGTCGCCCGCGACGGGCTCTACCTCCGGAAGCGCTCGCTGCTGGGGGTGAGCCAGACCAAGGTCGGCCGCATCGCCCACCTGCCGCCAGGCTCGGAGTTCGTCGACTACGCGCTGCCACGGGTCCCCGCGGACCTCATGGCCCGGGTGGTCGGCTTCTTCCGGGCCGTGTACCGGCTCCAGCGGACCGAGGCAGCGGTCCTGCTGGTGTGGCGCGACGGGGTGTTCGACCTTGTCGTCCCGCCCCAGAAGGTCACCGCGGTCTCGGTCGAATTCGATGTCCGGGACGGCGACGTGCCGCCCGGATGGCGTGTCGTCGGGTCGATGCACAGCCACGGCGCCTATGGCGCCTACGCGAGCACGACCGACGAGGACGACGAGGCGGAGCTCGACGGGCTCCACGTCGTCGTCGGCGACCTCGACCGGTCGCGGACCGGCTTCGCCGCCGCGGTCGTCGTGGACGGGGTCCGCTTCGCCCTCAAGCCGGCCTCGCTCTTCGAGCGGCCCCGACGGTTCGTCGAGCCGCCGCAGGACTGGCTGGCCAGGGTGAAGGTGGCACCCGAGCCCCGGCGCCCGAAGGGCAGGCCGACCACGGTCGCGTGGGTCAACCGCGGGTTCAAGCCCTCGGACGACACGCGGCCCAACCGGCGCGAGCTCGATGCCGCCATCGCCAAGGCGAGCCGGATCGCCACCTCCCTCGGGTACCGCCTGAGCCACTGGCTCGTGCCGACGGCGACGCCGGCCACGACCAGGGGTGACGACGATGCCTAGCCGGGTGGTGCTCATCGGCTGCGGCGGCATCGGCAGCCAGCTCGCGGGGCCGCTCGTGCGGTACCTCGCGCACCGGCCGCGGCCTCAGCCCGTCCTCGTCCTCGTGGACGGCGACCGGTTCGAGCCATCGAACCTGAGGCGCCAGGCGTGCACGGCGGGGGACCTCGGCGCCAACAAGGCCGAGGTCCTGGCCGTACAGGCCCGTGCGGTCGGTCTCGGCGTCCAGGTCCTGGCGGACCACGTCACGTCCGACAACGTCGGGCACCTCGTCCGGGAGGAGGACATCGTCCTCCTCGCGGTCGACAACCACGCCGCGCGAGCGCTGCTCGACCGGCATGTCGCGACCCTCCGGGACGCGACGCTCATTTCCGGCGGCAACGACGAGACGGACGGCAACGTCCAGGTCGTCCGCCGCCGCAACGGCTGGTCAGTGGACGGCCACCTCGTCGAGATCCACCCGGAGATCGGCGAGACGGCCGGACGCGAGGCGCTCGAGGAGCCCGGCTGCCAGGTGATGGCCGCCGAGCGCCCGCAGCTCCTCGTGACCAATCTCATGGTCGCAAGCGCGATGCTCAACGCCCTCTGGGCGGTCATGGAGCGAGGCAGCGTGCCCTACAGCGAGGTCTACCTCGACGTGATCCAGTCAGCTGCGAGACCGCGGCGCTGGGTCAGGTTGCGGCCGGGCGAGCAGTAGGGTCGGGAGCGATGTCGGATGCGGCCGGTCAGGGATGGCCGGCCGCATCGTGGTTCCAGCCAACCATCGGGGTCAACTGGCTCAGCGCCCCCAGTCGGCGACTCCGCGTCTGTGACCCGCCGGCTGTTCACGCAAGCCTTGGGACGGGTGGAGCCCGCGAATGCCAAACCGCCAAGGTAGCCGGGTCAGCCCTCGGCGTCGGTGTCGTGGCGGATTGGGCCCGCCTTGCGCACGGCCTCGGACACGCCGTCTGCCCGGAGCACCGCGAGAGGCCCGTGTGCGGCGTCCACGAGGCCGGTGCCGTGACCGGGATCCCAGAGGGCGATCCTGTTCGTCCCTACGCCACCGGAATAGTCCTCCTCCTCGGAGGCACTCGCGTAAGTACACATGGCTCCTGCCGCAGCCGCGCCCGTGGTGGCGTGCCTGGTGCGGTACTCGTGCAGGTCGGAGTCCAGCGATTGAGGGGACCATGCGGCCCTTGACGCGAGTAGTAGCTCGTCCGCAGCCTCTCTGGCAGCGGCGGCAGCCGCGAGGGGGACCGCTGAGGCACGTCGGTGGACCCATGGTTCGGGGGCTTAGCAGCCATGGTCGATCCTCGCGCATTCGGGTGCTTCACGCTACGCATGCACCTGAAGCGGTGCTGGCCGGCCCGTGACGGTGCCGAAGACTACTGGGCAGCTGATCCGTGTCCTGACGTGCCCGCGGTCGCACTCGGGGCACGCCCCGTGTCGCGTGTCGTCAGGCAGTCGACCACATGCGCCAGCCCGTGGCGCCGACTGTCGGCGCGGACCGTTACCGAGTCCCGCGAGCGTGGGCGGAGAGGCGCGCATACGCGACGCCCGGTCTCAGCGCCGGATCGCGTTGGCCCGCACCAGGGCGAGTAAGTCTGTCACCGCTGCTGGCGGTGACGGAGGGGGAGCGAGAGATGGGTCGGATCCGGGCGCGAGCGGCGGCGTGGACATCGGT
>JBAXFC010000049.1:0-12815 GCA_037140135.1 Chloroflexota bacterium | reverse complement strand
AGCCCGGCCTCGAGATCCGCGATCGAGAGCCCGAAGAGCTTGCGGGCCCAGTCCACGACGCTCATCCCGTTGGGGTTGGTCACGAGGATCCCGAAGCCGGTGGGGCCCGGGTGCGGGAAGACGTTCATCCCGTCGTGCACGAGCCCCGTGGGCCACCCGCCCGCGACCGGCATGTTGTAGCTGTTCCACGTCCCGCAGGCGAGCGCGACGAAGCCCGGATCCACCGCCCCCGCCCCGACCGAGGCCGCGTAGGCGTCATAGGCACCGGTCACGACCAGCGTGCCGGCCGGGAGACCGAGATCCGCCGCGATCTGCGGCAGGATCGTGCCGATCGGCGTCCCGTTGGGCTGGATCTCAGGCAGCCATCCGGGATCGACCCCGGCCTCCGCGATCCGCTCCGGGGACCAGGCCCCGGTGGCGACGTCGTAGGTCGCCCACGTGCCGGCATCGCTCCAGTCCACGACCGGGCGGCCGGTCAGCATGAGGGCGTAGAACTCGTGCCAGTTCATGAACCAGCGCGTGCGGGCGACCACGTCCGGGTGGTTGCGGCGCCACCAGAGCGCCCGGTTGACCGGGTCCATCCGGCGCGGATAGTGCCCCGTGAGCCGGAACCACTCCTCCGGTGACCGCAGCGCGGCGGTCTCCGCAGCGACCTCGTCGCCCCGGATGTCGGGTGTCATCAGGCACCGGCCCAGGGGTGTGCCGTCGGGCGCGACCGGGAACACCTCGCGGCCCGAGGAGCTGAACGAGATCGCCACCGGCGGGTCCTGCCGGACGGCCGGGTCCCCCGCCACCGCGGCAAGCGCCTCGAGGAAGGCTGCCCGGGACTCGAGGACGTCCACCTCCCAGTGCCCCGGCTCCGGGCGGTACGCGGGCACGGAACGGCTGGCCTCGGCCAGGGCCGCTCCGTCGAGTGCGTAGGCGACCACCTTGATCGCGCTGGTTCCGAGGTCGATCCCGATCAGGCTCATCCCGACCGCTCCCGTGGGGTCCGGCACTGCCGCCGGTGGTCCGGCGACGCCGGGAGTCTACGCAACGCCGGAGACGTCCTCGCCGGCCTCACCGATGATGCCGATCGTCGAGAGGATCGGCACCTCCGCTCCGGCTGGGGCCAGGATCCGCAGGAGGATCCCGCCGGCCGGGGACTCCACCTCCACCGAGAGCTTCTCGGTCTCGATCTGGACGAGGGGCTCGCCCTTGGCGACCGGGTCGCCGACGGCCTTGAGCCAGGCCGTCACGGTTCCGGTCTCGAGGTCCTGGCCGGCCTGCGGCATCACGACCCTGGTCGCCATCGGGCGTGTCTCCTCCGCTCTCAGAGCTCTGCGTTGACGATGAAGCCGGCATCCACCAGGAGGGTGGCGGACGTCACGTAGCTCGCGTCGTCCGAGAGCAGGTAGGTGATCACCCCTGCCACCTCCTCGGGCTGGCCCGGCCGACCGAGGGCGATGCGCTCCTCGTAGTACGTCACCGCTGCCGGATCGTCGAACATGGGCGCCGCCATCTTCGTGTCGATCCAGCCGGGCTCGATGGCGTTCACGCGGATGCCGTGCTTGCCGACGACCGCGCCGAAGGCCTTGGCCCACATGGAGATGCCGCCCTTGGTGGCGCAGTAGGCGCTCTGGAACGGGGATCCGACGTGCGCGGAGATGGAGCTCGTGCAGACGATGGCGCCGCCGTGGCCCTCCTTGATCATCTGCTTGGCGGCCTCGGTGGTGACGATCCAGGTGCCGCGGAGGTTGGTCTCCGACAGCTCGTCGAAGGCCTCGATCGTGGTGGTGTCCCAGGGCATGAACGGGTTGATCGCCGCGTTGGAGACGAGCAGGTCGAGGTGCCCGCCCACGCGGACGGTCTCCTCGATCATGGCCAGGATCTGGGCCGGGACGCGCATGTCGGCGACGACCTCGAACGCCTCACCTCCGACCGCGGCGATCTTGGCCATGGTCTCGGTGGCATCGCCCGTGGGCCGGCGGTTGACGGCCACGACGGCCCCCTCGGCCGCGAGCCGCACGGCCGTGGCCTGGCCGATGCCGCTGGTCGCGCCGGTCACCAGCGCAACCTTGCCGACGAATCGCTTCTCCATGCTGTGCAAGCTCCTTGTGGTCGGGCGTCGTTCCGGCGCGCTGGCGTTCGGTGTGCGGGCTCCTGGCGGAGGACGCCTCCGCCGGCCCGGGTTCCGGGCTCGGGAAGCCCGGCGAGAACCGGCGGCCGCGACCCGATGTCGCGGCCGCCGGTGGATGGATGACCAGTCGGTCCCGGCGTTCCGGGTCCGCTATGCGTCCGCGATGGCCTCGCCTGCGTTGAGGAGCCAGTCCTCGCGGCCGCGTGACCGCAGCACCACGAGGATGATGACGCCGAGCAGGAACCACGCTCCGTCGATGAACGGCGCGTAGCTGTACGGCGCGGCCGGCGCCGGGTTGAACGACTGGATGACCGCGTAGATGAGGACCAGGGAGGAGAGGAGCGGGAAGACCACGTGCAGCAGCACGTTGAACTCCGCCTTCTTCTCGCCCCGGTAGTACATGAACACGGCAAGGTTGGCGAACAGGTAGACGACGGTCACGCCGATCACGAGGATCAGGCCGTCGATGAGGAAGAACGAGACGTCGGCACCGAACACGAACCCGGTGCCCAGGCCCGCGACGAGCGAGAGGGCCATCTGGAGCAGGATGGCGTTGGTGGGGGTCTTCCTCTTGGGCTCGACCTTGGCGAGCACCTTGGGGAAGGATCCGCTGCGCGCCATCGCGTACCACATGCGGGTGCCGACGTTGGCGGTTGCGAGGCAGACGGCGATCACGCTGTTGAGGAACGCGAACAGCAGGAGGAGCCAGAAGCCGCCCCAGAGGTCCTGGGCCATGGCCAGGGCCGGCAGCTCCTTGGAGCCGATCAGGGTGTCGATGCTGTCGACGCCGAAGTAGGTGATGATCCCCCAGAAGACGAACACGAGGAAGGCGCCGAGCAGGACGATCGAGGCGATCACCGAGATCGGAACGTTCCGGCGCGGGTCCTTGGTCTCCTCGGCCAGCGGGGCCGCGGCCTCCCAGCCGGTCAGGCCCTGGACGGAGAACACGATCGCCAGCGTGAAGCCGGAGATCGCGAGCGCGCCGCCGCTGTCCTTGAGCATGTTGCCGGGGTTGAACACGGCCAGCGAGATGCCGCCGGGGCCTGGGTGCAGGAAGCCCGACAGCGCGAGCAGGAACACGATCCCGATCTCGAACGCGCCGAGGACCAGCATGGCCTTGGTCGAGATCTTGATGCCTTCGTGCTGCAGGTACGCGACGAGCGGGGCGCCGACCGCGATGCAGACCCACCAGAGCCACGGCACGTCGATGTTGTAGTAGCTCTTGAGGGCGCCCGCCGCGATGAACCCGAAGAAGCCGTAGATCGGGCCGCCGCAGAGCGGGGAGTAGAGCACGTACATCCACGAGGTCAGGAAGCCGATGCGCGGATGGATGGCGCGGCTCACGTAGGTGTAGTACCCGCCGGCGGACGGCATGTGCTTGGACAGCTGCACGAGGCTGTTGCCCAGCATCAGCACGAGCACGAAGCCGATCAGGTAGGCGATCGGGGCCGTGATCCCGGCGAGCGAGACCACGAACTGCGTGTAGAAGAACGCCGCGATCGCGGGCGAGATGTGGGTGATGGCCTGCATGGTCGCCCCGAGGGCGCCGATGGCATTGCGCTCGAGGTCCGAGTGCAGCGCGACTGCCGGCCTGGCCGTTTCCTCTTGCATGGTCTCCTCTCCTCACCTTGGTGCCTGTCTTCCAGGAGCCCGAAGCGACGGGGCGATCCCGAGGGCCTGCGTGGCCGTCGCGGCAGGTGCCCGTCCTGCTCCCGGGTGCGGTCCCGTGGACCTTCCACCTGGGGTCATCGATCCCGGCGCCTTCCTGCCCGCCCCGGCTCGGTCTGCTGCCGTGCGTTCGAACGCGCCCCTCGACGAGCTCGATTGCGACCAGACCGGACCTTGCGCCTCACTGCCTCGGGTGTTGCGCTGCCATCGCCCTCCTCGCCGTCACCGCGGCGCACGAATGTTCGCATTAGACGAACACGGTGAGTGTAGGGGCCACGTCAATAGCGCGTGACTTGATCCAGCACAGGGCCAGCCGGCTACGTTCCGGACCTGGGGACGGTCAAGTCCCGGTTGCCGGTCCTGCGATCGCGGCGATATGATCCGGTTCGTGTTTGAGACTCGCGAACACAATCGAGCCCGGACGGTCGACCTCGTGCCGGCCCTTGCCCGCCGGTTCCTGGTGGCCCAGGAGCCGCCAACCCGGCTGCCCACCGTTCGCGAGCTGGCCACCGAGTACCAGTCAAGCCTGTCCTCGGTGCACGCCGCCATCGGCCGCCTCATCGAGGCGCAGGCAGTCGAGATCGAGATGCGGGGTCGCAGTGGCGCCTTCCTGATCGCCCGGTCCATCAGCCGCCTGTGGAGCCTCGCCGAGGGCGGGAAGCCGCTCGTCATCGCGCTGCCGCTGGCGTCGTCACCGCGCTACGAGGCGCTCGCGACCGCGCTCAAGCATCTCCTGGCCGACGTGACCGCCGACGTCTTCCTCATCTTCGTGCGCGGCTCACGCCAGCGGCTCCAGGCCGTCCGGGAGGGGCGGTGCCACCTTGCGGTCATGTCCGGCTTTGCTGCCTCCCAGCTCTGCGAACCCGAGGACGCGGTGGTCGTTGAGCTGCCCCCGCTGACCTACAACACCGGCCATCGCGTGTTCTACACCGAGGCCGACGCCGGCTCCGGGCCCCTGCGCGTCATCATCGACCGCCACTCCGCGGACCAGCAGCTCCTCACAGCCCTCGAGTTCCCGGGATCCGACGTGCAACTCGTGCCGGCCATGGGCATCCAGATCGCGCGCCTGCTGGCCGAGCGCCACGGCGACGCCGCCGTCTGGACCATCGACGAGATGCGGGTCCGCTGGCCGGACGGCGTCCTCGACCGGCCGCTCTCGGCCGCCGTCCGCGAGCAGATCGGCGACTCGGACACACGTGCGGTCCTCGTCGGGCGGGCCGGCGATGCCGCGGTGCTGGGCGCGATGACCGCCGGCATCGACGGCGCGGAGCTCGAGCGGATCCAGCTCGACGTCATGGTCGGCCGGATCGTCCCCGAATACTGACCCCCTTCAACTGCCAACCCGCACCCTGACCACGTACCCGAGCTGGAGACCAGGCACATGACCGAGACGGGAGCCGACCTGCTCCTCGCGATGTACGAGACGGCGGCCACCATCCGCCGCTTCGAGCAGCGCGCCATCGAGCAGTACCGCCTGGGCAACATCCGTGGATACCTGCACCCGTACCTGGGCGAGGAGGCGATCGCGGTTGGATCGATCGCCGCCCTGGCGCCCGACGACTACATCGTGAGCACCCACCGCGGCCACGGACACGCCATCGCCAAGGGTCACGACCCCAGGCGGATGATGGCCGAGCTGTATGGCCGCGAGGACGGGTACTGCCGCGGCCGCGGCGGCTCCATGCACGTCGCCAGCCGGTCGATCCGCAACCTCGGCGCGAACGGCATCGTGGGCGGCGGTCTCGCCATCGCGGCCGGCGCGGCGATGGCGATCCGGCAGCGGGGCGGTCACGAGGTCGTGGTCGCCTTCTGCAGCGACGGCTCGTCGGCCAACGGGATCTGGCACGAGGCGATGAACCTGGCCGCCATCTGGGACCTGCCGGTGATCTTCGTGCTGGAGAACAACCAGTACGCGGTCTCCACGCCGATCCGTGACAGCGCCCGCGTCGAGCAGCTCTCCTCGCGCGCCGCGGCCTATGGCATGCCCGGCGTGACGGTGGACGGCAACGATGCCCTCGTGGTCTTCGAGGCGATGACGGAGCCGATCCGGCGGGCCCGGGCCGGCGAGGGCCCGTCGCTGATCGAGTGCATGACGTTCCGGCACGGCGGCCACCACGTCAACGACCCGGGCCTCTACCTGCCCAAGGACGAGCTCGCCCGCTGGAAGGCCCACGACCCGCTCCTCGTCCTCCGCGAGCGGCTGGCCGCCGCCGGCGTCGACGAGGCCAGGGTCACGGCGATCGACGAGCGTGTCGAGGCGTCCATGGATGCCGCCGTGGACTTCGCCGCCGCCAGCCCCAACCCCTCGGTCGAGGCGTTCCTCGCCGAGATCGCCGGCCTGTAGGCCGCCGCGCACCCCACCACCCGCCCACCGAGAAGGGACACCCCGACCGATGAAGTACCGCGAGGCCCTGCGGGCCGCCCTGCACGAGGAGATGACGCGCGACGAGACCGTCTTCTGCCTCGGCGAGGGGATCGGCGAGCGAGGCGGCTCGTACAAGGTCACCGAGGGACTGCTCGCCGAGTTCGGCCCGCTGCGCGTCATCGACACGCCGCTGAGCGAGGCGGGGTTCGTCGGCCTCGGGGCGGGCGCGGCGATCGCCGGGCGGCGCCCCGTCGTCGAGCTGCTGTTCATCGACTTCCTGCTCCTGGCCATGGACCAGGTCGTCAACCAGGCCGCCAAGTACCGCTTCATGTCGGGCGGCGAGGGCAGCGTGCCGATGGTCATCCGGACCCAGGGCGGCACCGGGAACTCGCTCGCCGGCCAGCACTCGCAGAGCCTCGAGGCGATGTACGTGCACGTGCCCGGGCTCAAGGTCGTGATGCCCGCCACCCCGCGCGATGCCAAGGGCCTGCTCAAGAGCGCGATCCGAGATGACGACCCGGTCATCTTCATCGAGCACAAGCTCCTCTACATGACCGACGGCGACGTGCCGGAAGGCGAGGAGCTGATCCCGCTCGGCAAGGCCGACATCAAGCGCGAGGGCACCGATGTGACCCTCGTGGCCTGGTCGCACATGGTCCTCAAGGCGCTCGCGGCCGCCGAGCAGCTTGCTGCCGAAGGCATCTCGGTCGAGGTGGTGGACCTGCGCTCGCTGGTGCCGATGGACACCGCGTGCATCCTCGGCTCGGTCCGCCGCACGGGCCGGCTGGTCGTCGCCCACGAGGCCGTCAAGCGGGGCGGGGTCGGCGGCGAGGTGGCCGCGCTGGTCGCGGAGCACGCGTTCGACGCGCTGCGCGCCCCGATCCTCCGGGTCGCCGGCGCCAACACCACCATCCCCTTCAACCTGGCCCTCGAGAAGGCCGCGGTGCCGCAGATCGCAGACATCGTGGACGGCGTCCGGGCCGTGATGGGTGCCGAAGCCCCCGGTGGCCGCCCATGAGCGGACCGCGGCTGGACGGCATGGTCGCGATCGTGACCGGCTCCTCGCGCGGGATCGGGCTCGCCATCGCGCGACGCCTCGCGGACGAGGGGGCGGCGATCGTCGTGAACTACGTCTCCCGGGCGGCCGAGGCGGACGCCGTGGTTGCATCGATCGAGGCCGCCGGCGGCCGGGCGGTGGCCGTGCAGGGCGACGTCTCCCGCTCGGCGGACGTGGCGCGCCTGGTGCGGGAGACCACGGACCGCTTCGGGCGGATCGACATCCTCGTGAACAACGCCGGGATCATGGTCACCGAGGGCGTCCTCGACACGACCGAGGACGACTGGGACCGCACGATCGACATCAACCTCAAGGGCGCCTACCTGTGCTCCAAGGCGGTCGCCCCCGTGATGACGGCCCAGGGGGCCGGCAGCATCATCAACATCTCGTCCAACTCCGGCCTCTACCACCCGTCGGCGATGCGCTTCACCGAGTACGTGGTGTCCAAGGCCGGCATGAACGGCCTCACGAAGGCGATGGCCCTGGCGCTCGGACCGGCGATCCGCGTCAACGCGATCTGCCCCGGCTGGATCCGGACCGACATGATGGAGGACATCGACGAGGAGGTCCACGCGCGGATCCTCGCCGAGACCGCCCTGCGCCGTTGGGGCACGCCCGATGACGTGGCCGCTTCGGCCGCCTTCCTCGCCTCCGCCGACGCCGCGTTCATCACGGGCGAGCTGCTGATCGTGGCGGGTGGCCGTGGGATGCACTAGGCGGCTCCCGGCGTGACCGGCGTGACCGGGCGCGAGGAGCTGGTGGCCACCTACCTCGCGGAGCTGCCGGCGGACGCCCCGGAGTTGGCCGCCGAGGCCTTCGCCACGGGCCAGAGCATCGGGACCTGGCTGCCGGTGCCCGGCATCACCGACCAGATGCGCCGGACCTGCGGCGCCGTGGTCGATGCGATCCGGCCCGATCCCGACCCTGCCGACACGGCCGGTGAGCCGCCCGGCGGCCGCTGGCTCCTGCGCGTCCGCTTCGCGACCGCCAACTTCGGCCCCGAGTTCCCCATGCTCCTCACCACCCTCGTGGGCAACGACCCGTCCACGTCGCTCACCGCCCGCCTCGTGGACGTGGACCTGCCGGCCGCCTTCGAGGCGGCGTTCCCCGGTCCGCGCCTTGGCGTGGAGGGATGGAGGGACCTCACCGGCGTGCGGGGACGGCCCCTGCTCCTGAACATGATCAAGCCCTGCACCGGGTACTCCCCGGCGGTCGGAGCGGACCTCCTCGAGCAGGTCGCACGCGGCGGGGCGGACCTCATCAAGGACGACGAGCTCCTTGCCAGCCCCTCGTTCAACCCGGTCGTCGAGCGATCGGCGGCCTACCGGGAGCGACTGGAGCTCGTGGCGGGAGAGACGGGCCACCGGGCGCGCTACATCGCCAACGTCACCACGCGGCCGGCGCGCCTGGTCCGGCTCGCCGAGGCGGCCGTCGGGGCGGGTGCGGACGCCCTGATGGTCAACGGGCTCGCCGTCGGGCTCGACGCGGTCCAGGCCCTCGCGGAGGCGGATCTCGGCGTGCCCATCCTGGTCCACACCACCACGTCCGACGTCCTGACGGGCGGCACCGGCTCCGGCATCGGGCAGGCCGTCCTGTTCGGGAAGCTGCTGCGGCTGGCCGGGGCGGACGCGGTCTTCACGAGCACGCCGCACGGCCGCCGTCCCCTGCCACGGGCGGTGTACGACCGGACGGTCACCTGGCTGCTCGAGGAGCGCGGCACGCTGCGCCGCTCCATGCCGATGCTGGCCGGCGGCGTGACGGGCGCGATGATCGAGCCGCTGGTCAGGCACGCGGGCATCGACGTGATGCTCGGCGTGGGCGGCGCCATCCAGGGCCATCCACAGGGCGCGGAGGCAGGCGCGCGAGCCATCAGGACGGCCATCGACGATGCGGTCCGGGTGGACAACGTTTCGTAGGCGACAACGCACGACGGCGCCGGGTCACCGGTCGCCGCGTGCAGGAGAGGAGACGACGTGCCCCAGCTGTTCGGAACCCAGTACTCCAAGGCGGAGCTGCTCTCGAGGGTGGGACGCCTCGAACAGGTGGCCGGGGTCCGGCTGGTGACCCTCGGCGACGGCCTGGGCCGGGATGTCCGCCTCGTGGAGTTCCGCACCGGGTCGGGCTTCTCGTTCGACATCGTCATCGACCGCAGCTTCGACATCGGGCGCTGCGAGCTTGGCGGACGTCCGCTGAACTGGCAGGCCAACGCCGGCGTGGTGGCTCCCTGGTACTACGAGCCCGAGGGCCTCGGCTGGTTCCGGGCGTGGGGCGGCGGCATGGTCGTCACCGTGGGCCTCGATCACCTGGGCTTCGGCGGCGAGGACACGGGCGAGGCGTTCCACCAGCCCCACGTCAACTCGAAGGTCTCGTTCGGACTGCACGGAAGGGTCGGCGGTCTGCCTGCGCGCCTCGTCGGCTATGGCGAGCGCTGGGAGGGTGACGAGTGCATCCTCTGGGCCGAGGGCGAGGTCCTCCAGTCGGCCGTCTTCGGGGAGCACCTGCTGCTCCGGCGGCGAGTCGAGGCGCGGGTCGGGGAGTCGAAGTTCACGATCCACGACGAGGTGGAGAACGTCGGCCACACGGACGTGGCCCACCTGCTCCTGTACCACTGCAACGTGGGCTTCCCCATCATCGAGGCGGGCGCGGAGCTCCTCGTGCCCGCGTCCGAGACGACCACCGGCTATGGCGTTCCCATCGAGGGCTACCGGACCCTGAGCGACCCGATCCCGGACTTCACCGAGGCGTGCTTCGAGCACGAGCTGGTGGCGGAGCCCGGCGGCACCGTCCCGGTTGGCGTCGTGAACCGCCGCCTCGGCTTCGGCGCCTACCAGGTGTTCAACATCAGCCAGCTGGCGCACCACACGGTGTGGCGGATGATGGGCGAGGACACCTACTGCCTGGCGATGGAGCCCGCCACCAACCGGGATGCCGGACGCTGGGACGCCCGCGAACGTGGCGAGCTGATCATCCTCGAGCGCGGTGCCACGCGCAGCTATGACCTTGAGATCGGCGCCCTCGACGGCACCGCGGCCATCGACGCGTTCGCCGCCCGGGTAGCCGCCATTCCCGGCCAGGGCGTCTGAGCCCGCATTCCGAACGCAGGAGGTGCCAGGTATGACCCCCGCGACCACGCCACCCGCCCCGGTCACGCTGGCGGAGTTCGACGCCATCTTCGAGTCGGTCAAGAACTGGGGCCGCTGGGGTCCCGATGATCAGCTCGGCACGCTCAACCTGGTCACCCCCGACCGGGTCCGCGCCGCCGCGTCCCTCGTCCGGTCCGGACGCCGGGTCTCGATGGAGATCCCCATCAACAAGGTTGCCGGGCCGGACAACCCCAGCCAGGCCATCGGCTTCGTGACCCAGGCGCACGACATCGACATCGGCTCGAGCGGCCTGACGTTCGCGCTCGACTTCCTCGGCATGGCCTGCCACGGCGACTGCCACACCCATATCGACGCCCTCTGCCACATCGCCTACAAGGGCCAGGTCTACAACGGCCGGCCAGCCGGCGAGGTGATGACCTCCAAGGGCGCGACGTCGCTCGACATCGCGAACTACGGGCAGGGGATCGTCGGCAGGGGCGTGCTCCTGGATGTGCCGCGCCATCGCGGCGTCAAGTGGCTGGAGCCCGGTGAGGCCGTGACCCGCGCCGAGCTCGAGGCAGTCGAGGAGGCCCAGGGTGTCCGATTGGGCGAGGGTGACATCCTCGTCTTCCGGACCGGCCACCACCGGCGGCGGCTGGAGCTCGGAGCCTGGGACAACAGCTATCCCCCGGTCGGCGAGGGCAAGCCGGGCCTCCACGTGGACACCATCCCGTGGATGCACGAGCGGGGCATCGGCGCGTTCCTGCCGGACGGAGACGGCGAGACCGTCCCGAGCGGTGTGGAGGGCATGCTCTACCCGATCCACGGCCTCCAGGTGGTCGCGATGGGGATGTGCGTCTCGGACAGCCTGCAGTTCGAGGATCTCGCCCGCGCCTGCGAGGAGGAGGGCCGCTTCGAGTTCATGGTCGTCGGCCTGCCCCTGCGCATCCCGGGCGGGACCGGCTCGCCCTGGAATCCCCTGGCGATCTTCTAGCGCTCACTCGCGCCCGGTCGCTCGCCCGGCCGACGCCGGGCTGGCCGGTCGTCAACCGGTCAGGGCGCCTTCCTGTCCACGGCCCGGCAGCGGTCCCGGATGGGGCACAGGTCGTGCTTGGGGTTCTGCGCGTGGCAGAGCTCGCGCCCGTGGTGGATCAGCAGCACGTGGGCCGCGTACATGTCGGCGGGCTCGAGCAGGGCGAGGTACAGGTCGTGCGCCTGGTCCGCCGTCACCTTCTCGGGGATGAGACCGATCCGCTTGGACACGCGCTCCACGTGGCGGTCAACCGCCATGAGCGGCATGCCGAAGCAGAACGCCAGCACGATGGAGGCGGTCTTCTTGCCGATGCCGTCGATGCTTGTCAGCCAGTCGCGGGCCTCGATCGGCGCCATGCCGGCAAGAAGGTCCAGGTGGTAGCCGCCGGTCCGCTCGCGGATGGTCCGGAGCGTGGCCTGGATGCGGGGCGCCTTCTGGGGCGCGAGGCCGCCGGGTCGGATGATGTCGATGAGCTCGGGCAGCGGGGCGTTCTCAATCGCCGTCCAGTCGGGCGGCGGGGCGTCGGCCAGCCCGGCGCCGCCCCAGCCGATGTCCGGGTTGTGCGTCTCCGGCGCCTGGTCCGAGGGATAGGCCCGGCGGAGCGCCTCGTAGGCCTTCTCGGCGTTGGTGTCCGCGGTGTTCTGGGTGAGGATCGTGAGGATCAGCTCGTTGGTCGGGTCGAGGCGCGACTTCTGCCACGTCTGCACGCCGTACTGGCCGGTGAGCCCCTCGAGGACGTAGCCGGCGAGGCCCGGCCGGTAGCGGCGCTGGGTGGCGGCCCACGCCTTGGCCGGGTCGGCGGGCTTGCGGGCGGGCTTCTTCGCGGGCTTTTTGGTGGCGGGCTTCGTCACGGCCGGCTTGGGGGTCACCACAGGATCTCGACCTCGTATTGGGCGATGGTGCGGTCGGCTGTCAGGATCGCGATCGAGTCTGCCAGCCGGTCGGGCACGTCACGAACGCTCCTGGCACCGGGACGCTCGGCTTGTCGAGCCACTCCTCGACCTCGGGGATGGGATCAGCGACGTCGTCGTGGGTGTTGATCCTGCCTCGATCGAGGCCCTACGGGCGACGCTGCCGCGCTTCTTCGGCGAACGGGACCAGCGCGCCAACGGGCATGCCGGACCGGGTGATGATCATCCGCTGCCCCAACTCAACCCGATCCACCGGCTCGTCCAGGTGCGCGACCACATCCGCGGCTTCGAAGGCGCAGTCCATGTCGTCATGGTGGACCGGACGCGGGAGCAGATCAAGGCTGCCCGAACAGGACAGCGGCTGACCGTGTCCGTCCCGGGGCGCCCCCGGCGGCAGGCGTCAGCGGCTCGCGGCGAGGCGCTCCGCGCAGGCGGCCAGCGGCGCGGTGCCCGCGGCGATGGCCTCCTCGAGCGTGACGGGGACATCGTGCACGGGGACCGCCCGCGCACCCACGGCTGCCAGGGACGCGACGCCCTCGGGAGTCACGCCGCCGCCGATCGCGATGCACGGGACGCCCG
>JBAXFC010000048.1:0-12829 GCA_037140135.1 Chloroflexota bacterium | reverse complement strand
GGCCCGTTGAGACGGTCATGCTCCCGGCCGGCGAGGCGGTCCGCCAGCCCTTCGCCGAACGCCGACCAGGCGCCGGGTTCCGAGACGATGATCGCGCGCCGGGCGCCGGCCCGCCGCAGCGCGGCTGCCACGCCGTCCGCCGCCACCCCGTCGCCCACGATGAGCTCGCCGATGGGCGTGACCGCCCGCAGGAGCGTGGTGGCGCCCGGGGTCCAGGCGCCGGCCAGCCTCTCGACCGCCTCCACCACGCCGCCGACCTCGGCCAGGCCGTTGACGCGGGTCGCCGCCCCGTAGAAGCGCTCACGGGCGGTGCCCAGCGCGCGGATCCGGCCCAGCGGATCGCCACCCGCGACGAGCGGCCGGACCGTGGGGGAGCGGCGGAGGCGCTGGGCGAGGACCTCGGGGCGGACGTCGAGCCAGACGGGGAGCCGGCCGCGGAACAGGGTCCAGCGGTTGCGGGGATCGACGATCGCCCCACCGCCGGGCGAGATCACCCGCCCGATCCCGGCGCCGGCGTCCGCCGGCCCCAGCGCCTCGATGGCCTGCCGCTCCAGGCGCCGGAACGCCGCCTCGCCGTCCTGGGCGAAGATCTCCGTGATCGTGCGCCCGGTCTCGCTCTCGATCCGCTCGTCGATGTCGATGAACACGGCGCCGTGGCGGTTGGCGAGCCTGCGGCCCACGGCGGACTTGCCCGCCCCCGGCAGCCCGACCAGCACGACGTCCATGGTCCGCCTCAGGCCCCCGGGGCTGTGTCCGCGGCGCCGACGACCTCGGCGTGCCCGCCGGTGCGCGAGCCGGCGGCCGGCGCTTCCGGGGTGCGCGCGATCCGCTCCTGGTAGCGGCGCAGGTTGTCCACGACTTCGACCATCGAGTCCCCGCCGGTCTTCTCGAGCACGAACGCCGCGAGGGTGAGCATGACCATCGCCTCGCCGACGACGCCCGCGGCAGGGACAACGGAGATGTCACTGCGCTCGTAGTGCGCCTTCTCGACCTCGGTGCCGGTGACCAGGTCCGCGGTGGGCAGCGGCCGGGCGAGCGTGGAGATGGGTTTGACCGCGCCCCGGATGACGATCGGCTCGCCGTTGCTGACGCCGCCGGTGAGCCCGCCCGCATTGTTGCTGCGGTGGATCCAGGTCCCGTCGGCGCGCCGGCCCTCGATCACGTCGTGGACCTTCGACCCGAAGACGCGCGTCTGCTCGAAGCCGAGGCCGAACTCCACGCCCTTGACGATCTGGATGCTCATCACGGCCGCGGCCAGGGCGGCGTCGAGGCGCCGGTCCCAGTGCGTGTAGGAGCCGAGGCCGATGGGCGCCCCGTGAACGACCACCTCGAACACGCCGCCGACCGTGTCGCCGTTGCTGCGCGCCTCGTCGATGCGGGCGATCATCGCCGCCTCGGCGTCGGGGTCCGGGCAGCGCAGCGGTGACGCCTCGGCCTCCTCGCGGGTCCGCGTGGCGCGCGCCGGGTCCACGGCAACGCCGCCCACCTCGGCAGTGAACGACCAGACCTCGATTCCCAGCGCCCGCAGGAACGCCCGCGCGACACCGCCCGCGGCCACCCGGGCCGTGGTCTCGCGCGCCGACGAGCGCTCGAGCGCGTTGCGCACGTCGTTGAAGCCGTACTTGAGGGAGCCGGCGAGATCAGCGTGACCCGGCCGGACCGCCGTGATGGGGCGGGCGCGCTTGTTGCCCTCCTCGGCCAGCGTGGCCAGCTCGGCCGCCTCCTCGTCCGAGAGCGGACCGACCTGCATCACGCGGGTCCAGTTGGCCCAGTCGCGGTTCTCGATCTCGAGCAGGATGGGCGAGCCCATCGTGTAGCCGTGGCGGACGCCGGACAGGATCCGGGCCCGGTCCTGCTCGATCGTCTGCCGCGCGCCGCGCCCGTAGCCGCGCTGGCGCCGTCCGAGATCCACGGCCAGCCCGTCCTCGGTCAGGGCGAGCCCGGCGGGCACGCCCTCCACCACTGCGCCCAGCATGGGTCCGTGGCTCTCGCCGGCCGTGATGAACCGGAACCGCTCCATGGCTGCTCGGGCCGTCCTGCCGCCGCTGCCTAGGCCTCGGGGGCCGCGTCCGCGGCGGGCTCGCCCTCGGCGGAGCGGAGACCACCGGCTCGGGCCTCCTCGAGGGCCGCCTGCAGCGCATCGAGCGGGGCCGGCTGGCCGGTCCAGAGCGCGAACGCGGCCGCACCCTGGTGGAGCAGCATCTGGCCGCCGTCGGAGGTGGCGCAGCCCGCCGAGGCGGCGTCGAGCAGGAGCCTGGTCTGCTTGTAGATCAGGTCGAGGACCAGCAGGTCCGGGATCAGGATCTCGCCCGGGATCGGGGAGACGTCGTCCGCGAGGCCGATCGACGTCGCGTTGACGAGGATCTTGGTCTTGGACAGCTCGGCCTCGATGATCGACTCATGCCAGGGCATCGCGCGCAGGTCCATGTGGGACGAGACCTTGGCGAAGTGCTTGACCATGCTCTCGCCGCGATGGAGGTGGCGGTTGAACACGACGACCCGCTGGAAGCCCTCGCGGATCAGGCCGTAGACCACGGCGCGGGCGCCGCCGCCGGCGCCCAGGACCACCGCGTGGCGCGGCATCTTCTGCTTGCCGACGAGCTTGTCGAGGGCGTACTTGAAGCCCGGCACGTCGGTGTTGTGGCCGACGAGCTTCTTGCCCTCCTTGGTGATCGTGTTGACCGCGCCCGTGTGCTGGGCCTCGTCGGAGAGACGGTCCATGAGCGAGACGACCCGCTCCTTGTGGGGGATCGTGATGTTGGCGCCGAGGAAGTCCTCCGTGCGCAGCTCGGCGATCGCTGCGGACATCTCCATGGGCGCCCGATCCCAGAGCTCGTACCGGGCGTCGATGCCCAGCTTGTCGAAGCCGGCCTGCTGCATCGCGCCGGAGAGCGAGTGGGCCACCGGATGGCCGATGAGGACGACACGCTTCGTCATGCCCGCACCCCTTGCAGTTCACGGAAGAAGCCGGGATACGAGATCGCGGCCGACCCTGGTCGGAGCACGACGGTCTCGCCCTCGGCGATGAGTCCGGCCACGGCGAAGGTCATCGCCAGCCGGTGGTCGTCAAGCGTCTCGGTGACCGCGCCCACAAGGCGTCTGCCGCCGGAGATCTCGATGTCGTCGCCCTCGACGCGCACCTGCGCGCCGAGCGCCGTCAGGCCGTCCGCGATGCCCGCGACCCGGTCCGACTCCTTGTGCCGGAGCTCGCCGATCCCGCGGATCCTTGTCGAGCCCGTCGCCGCGGCTGCGGCCAGGCACAGGACCGGGATCTCGTCGATCGCCGCCGCCACATCGGCTGCGGAGATGTCGATGCCCCGGAGTGTGCTGGACCGGACCACGAGGTCCGCGAGGGGCTCGCCGTCCGCGCCGCCCGGCGAGGGTCGATCGTGCTCCTCGATCTCGGCGCCCATGCGCCGCAGGATGTCGATGATGGCACGCCGCGTCGGGTTCGTGCTCACGCCGTCGAGGTGGAGCTCCGCATCCGGGTGGATCGCAGCGGCCACCAGCCAGAACGCGGCCCCCGACGGGTCCGACGCGACGGTCTCGTCCACGGCGGCAACGGTGGCAGGACCGTCCAGGCGCACCGTGTGGGTGCCGTCCGCGGCCAGCTCCTCGTGCACGCGCACGCCACGGGCGCGCAACATCCGCTCTGTGTGGTCGCGCGTGGCGACCGCCTCGGTCACGCGCGTCTCGCCGTCCGCCGCGAGGCCCGCCAGCAGGATCGCCGACTTGACCTGGGCCGAGGGGACGGGCGTCGTGTAGTCGATGGGGGAGAGGCGGTCCCGCCCGGTCACCGCGAGCGGCAGGAGGGTGTCGCCTCGCCGGCCGGCGAAGGCGGCGCCCATCGCGCGCAGGGGTGTCACGACCCGGCCCATGGGGCGCCGCCGCAGCGACGCGTCGCCGTCGAGGATCGCGAACAGGGGCTGGCCCGCAAGGAGCCCCGCGACCAGGCGGGTCGTGGTTCCGGAGTTCCCGCAGTCGAGGATCCGGTCCGGCTCGACCAGCGCGCCGCCGCCCGGGGAGACGACGCGGTAGTCCACGCGGCCCGCATGCTCCGCGATCCGCTCCACCACGGCCCCCAGCGCGGCGACCACGCCGGCCGTGGAGCGGACGTCCTCGCCGTCACCGGCCGCGCTGATCCGGCTCTCGCCCTGCGCGAGGAGCGCGAGCAGGAGCGCGCGGTGGGAGATGCTCTTGTCGCCCGGGAGGGCCGGCCGGCCGCGGAGCCTCGCCGCCGGACGCACCACGAGCGCATCGTCACCGCGCGCGCCCGTGCGCAGGCCGTGCTCGTCTGCGGACCAGGAGTCCGCATGGGTGGTCATCGGGAGCCGTCAGGCCTTGCCGGTCCGGTTGCGCAGCAGATCGCCGTGGAGGTCCTTGACGTTCTCGTGGACCGCCGTCAGCGCGTGCATCATCGAATCGAACATCGGGAAGTCGAGCTGCTGCTCGGCGTCCGAGAGGGCCTCGTCGGGCCGGGGGTGGACCTCGACCATGATCCCGTCCGCGCCCACGGCCACGCCGCCGATCGCGAGCGGCTTGACGAGCCAGCGCTTGCCCGTGGCGTGCGACGGGTCGATGACCACCGGCAGGTGGGTCAGGTGGTGCAACAGCGGCACCGCGGTCAGGTCGAGCGTGTTGCGGGTGGCGTTGTCGAACGTGCGCACCCCTCGCTCGCACAGGATGATCTGGCTGTTTCCGGCGGAGGCGATGTACTCGGCGGCCATCAGCCATTCCTCGATCGTGTTGCCGAAGCCGCGCTTGAGCATCACCGGCCGGCCCGCGCGCCCACAGGCGAGCAGCAGCGAGAAGTTCTGCATGTTGCGGGTGCCGATCTGGAGGATGTCGCAGTACTCGGCGACGATGTCCACCTGGGACGGCTCCATGACCTCGGTGATGACCGGCAGTCCGGTGCGCTCGCGCGCCTCCGCGAGGTAGCGCAGGCCCTCGACGCCGAGGCCCTGGAAGCTGTACGGGCTGGTGCGCGGCTTGAACGCGCCGCCGCGGATGATCGTGGCGCCGTGGGTGGACACGAAGTCCACGGTCTCCATGAGCTGGTCGCGGCTCTCCACGGAGCACGGTCCGGCCATGATCGTGAGCGACCCGTCACCGATCCGCGCGTCGAGGGCCCGGATCACAGTGTCCTCGGGGTGGAACTCGCGCGAGACCAGCTTGTACGGCTTGGAGATCGCCGTGACGCTGGTCACGCCCGGGGTTGACTCCAGGCGCCCGCGGAGGGCTTCCCGGCGCCGCCCGATCTCGCCGACCACCGCGATGACCGTCCGGTCCGCACCCGCGTTCTCGAACGGCGTCAGGCCCTCGGAGAGGATGAGCCCCTTCACGCCGTTGACCTCGGCCTCGGAGGCCCCGGTCCGCATCACCACGAACATCTGGTCTTGGATCCTTCGTCAAAGCTGTCGAACGCGCTGGTCGCCAGTAACAAAAAAGCAGAGGTCCGAAACCTCTGCTCACCCGGCACGACCCGCAGTCTCGGAGGCTAGGCCCCTCGAACGGTCATGCCGGGCAGGTAAAGAGATAGATGGCGCACATCGGTGCTCACGACGGTACCGGGACCGTCCCCGCGCGTCAACCGCCGCCGGGCTCGCGCGGCGTCCCGTCGAGCACGGATCGGAGCGCTCTCGCCAGCGTGACCGGCTCGAACGGCTTGGCGACGAAGGCCCGGTCGGTGCGGCCGTCGGTCGCATGCTCCGTCCGGTCGGTCGGATAGCCGGAGAGGAGGACCACCGGGACCTGTGGAACCATCCGGTCCGCCAGCTCGATCCCCGACATCAGCGGCATGACGACATCGGTCACCAGCGCGTCGGGGTGCCACGTCTCGACCATCCCCAGCGCCTCAACGGGACCCGCCGCGACCTCGACCACGTAGCCGGCCCGGACCAGCATGCGGGAGGTGACCTCCCGGACGACGGGGTCGTCCTCCACCACCAGCACCCGCTCGTGACCGGCGGGCACGTACTGGCGACGCCGTTCGGCCTCGATCGCCACGCCGCCGTCGACGGGAAGGAGGATCCTGAACGTGGACCCTGCGCCCGGTCCGGAGTCCACGCGGATCGACCCGCCCGCGCGCGCCACGATGCTGTAGACCGTCGCCAGCCCGAGGCCCGTCCCCTTGCCGGCGTCCTTGGTCGTGAAGAACGGTTCGAAGATGCGGGCCCGCGTCTCCTCGCCCATGCCCTCGCCCGTGTCGGCGATCTCCAGCACCGCATGACGTCCGGGCCGGATGCCGGGATACCGCGGCGACGGTGCGTCGATCGCGACGCTCCGGGTCCGCAGCGTGATCCGGCCGTCGGCGGGTGTCGCGTCAACGGCGTTGCCAACCAGGTTGAGCAGGACCTGCATCAGGTCCACCGGATCGGCGACGACGGTCGCGTCGGAGCCCAGGTCAACCTCGAACGAGATCCGCTCGGGCACCAGGCGGCCGACGATCGCGAGCGAATCGTCGATGGCCCGGTCCAGGAGCAGCGGACGTGGATCCGCCGCCGACCGTCGCGAGAAGTCCAGCAGCCGGCGCGTGAGGGCGGCGGCGCGGTCCGCGGCCAGCAGGACGTGCTGCTGGTCGGCCAGCGCATCGCCGCTGAGGCCCGCCGCGACGATCCGTCCGTAGCCGAGGATCGCCGTGAGCAGGTTGTTGAAGTCGTGGGCGATGCCGCCCGCGAGTCGCCCGATCGCCTCCATCTTCTGGGCCTGGCGAAGCTGCGCCTCGAGGTTCGCCTGCTCCTCGGCAAGCCGCCGGGTCTCCGTGATGTCGCGGGCGATGATCGCCGCGCCGCTGACCCGGCCGTCCGCGTCACGAATCGGGGAGACGAGCACCGAGACCACGAGCGCCCGGCCGTCCGGGGTGCGCATCGGCATCTCGTGCGGCCCGGAACGCTCACCGTCCGCCACCGACGCCAGGATCCCGCTCGCCACACCCTGCCCGGCATCATCTGTGAAGCCGAGGATGGACTGTCCCACCGCCCGCTCGGCCGCGACGCCGTAGATCTCGGCCGCGCCGTCGTTCCAGGTCTGGATCAAGCCCTCGACGTTCACGGTGACGACGGCATCGGCCGCCGACTCGACGACTGCGGCCAGGCGGTTCCTGGTCTCGAGGTCGCGGCGCTCGGCCGTGACGTCGATGACCGCGCTGTCGTACCAGGCGGGCGCCCCGGCCTCGTCGAAGGTGGCCCGGGCGATGAACCGGTGCCACGCCTCGGTGCCGTCGGGGCGGTGGACGCGGACCATGCCTTCGAAGGGGCCGACGCCGCGATCCACCTCCTTGTCCGAGGTCCTGTCGACGCGCTCGTAGGGGAAGGAGCCGGGTTCGGCGGCCAGCAGGGCCGCGGGGTCACGGTAGCCCAGCATCACGGCATAGGCGATGTTCGCCTCGATGATCCGCCCGTCCGGCGTCGCCCGGATCACGCCCACGGGGAGGTCGTCGAGGAGTTGCTGGTAGCGGTGCGCGATCGCATCGGCGCGCCGGTGGAGGCGCCAGGCGAGTCCCAGCACCAGTGCGGCGATCGTGCTGACGCCGAGCCAGGTGCCGGCCCTCTCGACCGTGGAGTGGCTGGAGATGGGAGCCGGGAGATCCGGCGCCAGGCCCGCGGCGAGCGTGGCCGCGATGGCCACGATGGCGGTCAGCAACAGCGTGCGCCCGCGCACGTGCGGGAGGGCGATCATGAAGGCCGCGGGCGGCACAAGGACGAGCGCCGTGGCGTCGTCGTAGAGCATCCCG
Organism: Chloroflexota bacterium; assembly: GCA_037140135.1. Classification (GTDB taxonomy): domain Bacteria; phylum Chloroflexota; class Limnocylindria; order Limnocylindrales; family CSP1-4; genus CAIXZV01. Next base: position 5,097 of record JBAXFC010000048.1, on the reverse strand, counting down.
AACAGCGGGACGGCGGCGAACAGGGCCGCCGCCGAGATGAGCGCCGCGTCGCGCGGCCGATTGCGCCGGCGCAGGACGTGAGCCGCCCCGAATGGGACGGCGATCGCGAACAGCAGCACGGCCGTCAGCAGCGCAGCCGCCTGGCCCGTTGCGCCCGCGACGACCTCGACACAGCCGACCGAGACGGCGGCCGCAGTCAGGAAGCCGGGCGCCGAGATCCGGGACGCGTCGAATCGGCGCGCCATCACCCTGCCGCCCCCTTGCACGGTACTCACCTGGATTTCCCTGCCCCGTCCTCGATGAGAACGCCCCGCAGGCTGCAACCATAACGGGTATTCCCGTCGGTTGGCCACCCTTCACCTGCCGTGTTGGGCGCCGCCCGGCTGGATGGCGGGTCTCGTGCGGCGGCCCCCTCCACGAGCGTGCAGGGGATCTGCGAGCGCGAGGCGCCGGACCCGGCCCCCCGCGCCGTCCGGTGCGTCAGCTGGGCCGCAGCGAGGCGCTCGCGCGCGAGTAGGCGCCCAGGCCGGCGGCGTTGACGGCTGCCACCCGGAACCGGTAGAGCTTCGTGGGCAGGAGGGCCGCAACGGTGTGCGAGCGGGTGGTCGAATGCGTGTTCGACACCACGATCATCCACGCGCCGCCGTTGATGCTCCGGGCGATCCGGTAGCCGGTCACCGCGGCGCCGTTGGGCGCGGCCACGCCCCATGCGACCTTGATCCTGTGCGAGCCCGCCCGGGCGACCGAGATCGATGCCGGGGCGCCGGGCTTCGCGAAGGCCTTCGCGACAGGACTGGTGCCGTAGGAGCCGGTCGTGGTGGCGGTGAAACCGGCCACGCGGAAGCGGTACCAGGTGCCGTTGGTGAGGCCGGTGGCCGTCCAGGCGAAGGTGGTCGCCGGCATGAGCTTGACGGTGACCCAGGGCCCCACGCCGCCTGTCTGGCGCTGCGCGCGGTAGCCGGTGACCGGTTCGCCATTCGCGGCAGCGTCGGACCAGGCGATCGAGATCGCCCCCGAGGCGCCGGTGCCGGTGGCAGTCACCAGGGCGGGCGCCGAGGGAGGGCCGAAGGGGGTGACGGTACCGCTGGCCGGCGAGGAGCCGCCCGTGCCCACGCCACTGGTGGCCGCCACGCGGAAGCGGTAGGGCACGCCGTTCGTGAGGCCGTCCACGATGGTCATCGTGGACGAGGTGCCGGTGTCGGCGACCGCGGTCGTCCAGGTGCCGCCGTCGTCGGTGCTCTGCTGGATCGTCCAGCCGGTGACCGGCAGGCTGCCGGCGGCACCGGCGCTCCAGAGGAGCCCGACGCTGCCATTGCCGGCCGACGTTGCGGGTGCGTCGGCGGGCGCGTCGGGCAGGGTGCCGGCCACCACCGGTCCGACGGTCGCCGCGTTCCCGATGCGCCCGCCGTTGGCGGTGATGGCCCACACGCGGAACCAGTAGGCCTGGCCCGGCGTGAGCGCGGTGAAGGCATGGGAGAGGGTGGCGGCATCGTTGGTCTCGGCGTCGGAGCCGAAGGAGCCGCCGTCGGTGGACACGTCGAGGTGGTACCAGCCGACCGCGGTGCCGCCGCTGTCCGCCGGGGTGTCCCAGCCCACGGTGAGGGTGGTTCCGGCCGTCCGGTCGGCGTGGACGTTGAGCGGCGCGCTCGCCTGGCGGCAGAAGCACGACAGGGCGAAGAACGACGGGCCGCCGATCCCGGCGCTGTTGATGGGGCGGACGCGGAAGGCGATGCCGTTGTCGCCGGCCGGCCCGCCGGCCGGAATGTCATAGGAGAGGGCGGTCGTGCCGGTGTCGGCGACCATGGTCCGCCAGGTCACCCCGCCGTCGTAGCTCTTCTCGATGCGGTATCCCGAGGGCGCCTCGCCACCGTTGTCGGTGGGCGCCTGCCACGTCATGGACACCGAGCTCCCGTCCTCGGCAGGGGTCAGGGACACGTAACTGAAGGGCGCATAGCGGCCGATGACCGGCCAGGAGACCGATGCGCTGTCGGTTCCCACCACGATCCCGGCGAGGCCGGTCTCGCCGGGCGCGTCACCCCAGTTCTGGCCGATCGGCGTCGTGTCGTTGCCAAGCTGCCCGTGGTCGTTGGCGCCGAAGCAGGTGACCTCGGCCGCGTCCACGACCACGCAGGTGGACCGGCCGCCGACGGCGATCCCGTTGGGGGGATTGCCCCCCGTGAGCGCCGTTGCCGCGAGCCCGTCGCCCATCTCGCCCGGCCCGTCGCCCAGTATGTCCGTGGAGCCGGTGCCGAACTGCCCGACGTCGCCCGTGCCCCAGCACTTGAGCGTGTCCGGCATGGCGTCCTCGTGGACCGTCGCGCAGGCGTGGGCCGCCACGGCCACGGAGAGGACCGAGATCCCGGTGCCGAGGTCCACCGGCGTGAGCGCCGCCGTCTCGCCGGCGCCGTCGCCGAGGGTCGCGGTGCTCCCGTTGCCGTTGACGCCGGTGCCCCCGTCGCCCCAGCAGAAGAGCTGCGTGGTGACGGGCGCCCAGGTGTGGGCGGTGATCGCGCAGGTGTTGGCCGGGCCCGCCGAGACGCCGATCACGTTGTTGTCGGGGAGGCTGACCCTGTTCATCGTGCCCAGCTCGCCGCCGGCATTGCCCACCGGCTCGGTGACCCCGAGCCCCAGCTGGCCCTCGGCGGCGCGGCCCCAGCAGTGCAGCCGGTACTCATCGTCCACGGCGCAGGTGTGCGCCGTCCCGGCGGCGATCTCCATGGCGCCCCTGCCGGCGAGGTCCACCGGGGAGAGGGCGTCGCCCATCTCGTCCGGCCCGTCGCCGATATCGGTCGCCGTCCCGACGCCCGCCTGGCCGTACTCGTTGGCGCCCCAGCACTTGACCGTGTGGTCGTCGAGCAGCGCGCAGGTGTGGTCGCCGCCGGCGCTGATCGCAAGGGCCGTGCGTCCGGAGCCGAGGTCCACCGCGGGAAGGAGGTTCCCGAGTTCGGAGGGGCCGTCGCCGCGGTTCTCGGTGTCGCCGTAGCCCAGCTGGCCGCGGTTGTTGGCCCCCCAGCACTTCACCGCGTGGTCCCCGAGGATCACGCAGGTGTGCGCACGGCCGGACGTGATGGCCCGCGCCGTCAGCCCGTCGCCGATGTTCACCGCCGTCGCAGCGGCACCGAAGCCGACGCCCTGGCCCACGGCCCCGTTGTCGCCTCTCCCGAGCTGGCCCAGGAGGTTCTCGCCCCAGCACTTGACGCCCGCGAGCGTGATGGCACAGCCGAAATCGGCACCCAGGGAGATCGAGGCGGACCAGCCACGCCCGCCGCCGGTCGCGGCGCCGTCGGCGGCATGCGCCAGGACCGGGACGGGCGCCGCGGACGGCACGAGGAGGAGGATGGACAGCAGGAGGGCGGGCAGTCGGCTCATACCTGTCTGTGTCAGGCTCGGACCCACCCGGGGTCAAGTGGCCCGGAGTGCCGTTGCGTGTGGGCGAATCGGCGCGCTGGGTCAGTCGCGCGGCATCGCGTGCCGGTGCTCCGGCCTGTCTGGTCGGGCCTCCGGTGCGTGCTGGGGCGCGGTCCGCGGTGATGGCCGCCGCCCGTCGGTCGCGGATCGATGCTGCTATGATCCCGGGCGCTGCGTCTGGAGAGGTCGCATAGTGGCCTAGTGCAGCGGTTTGCTAAACCGCCGTGGGGGCAACCTCACCGAGGGTTCGAATCCCTCCCTCTCCGCCAGTCTTCCGCGGGTCCCGATTGGAACCCCTTGCGACGCCGGATCGAGGCTCCCGGCACCTTCCCCGTCTCTTGGCGAGACCCCGGAGGGGCGGACGTTGCCGGTCGATGCTGAGCGCTTGACCGCCTCGACCGGGGGGCTGCCCGACGGCCGGGCGGGTGTACGCTTCCCGTGCGCGGAGCCGTTGCGCCCCATCCGGGCAAGCCAGGACAGGACCTTGAGCGCAGGTGCCGCGCGCGGTATCGGCGCAGGCTTGGAGGGACGGATGGTGATCGCCTCTGGCGGTGGCCCCGCGACCGATGGGCCGGACGCGGGGGGCAGCAAGCCGGTAGTCGTCGATGCCGCTGGTCGGGCGGGCACGACGGCGGCCTTGCGAAGCCCGCGCACCATCGCCGATGTCCAGGCAGGCGACCACATCTGCTGTGTCTACGAGACAGATGCAGAGCTCCGCGCCACCGTGACCCCATTCCTGCGCGAGGGACTCGAACGCGGCGAGAAGGTCGTCTACATCGTGGACGCGCGCACCGCCGAGATGGTGTTGGTCTCCCTGCGCGACGACGGTATCGACCCCGCCCCGTTCCTCGACCGCGGGCAGCTCTCGATCCTGGGCCGCGAGGAGACCTACCTGCGCGGCGGCGCCTTCAACCCCGAGGGAATGATCGCCCTGCTGCGCTCGGAGACGGACCTGGCGCTTGCGCAGGGCTACGCCGGCCTCCGCGTGACAGGCGAGATGACCTGGGCACTGCGCAGCGTGACCGATCCCGCCGACCTGGTCCGCTACGAGGTCCTGCTCAACGAGTTCTTCCCGGGCAGCCGCTGCCTGGCCATCTGCCAGTACGACCGCCGCCGTTTCGATCCCGGCCTCCTGCTCGACATCCTGCGCACCCACCCCTACGTCGCCATCGGGCCGCACGTCTGCGCCAGCCCGCACTTCGTGCCTCCTGCCGCCTTCTACGGTTCCGAGCGCCCGGCGGCCGAGCTGGCCGCGTGGATGCGCGGCCTCACCGAGCGCAGGCAGGCCGAGGATGCGCTGCGCGATGCCAACTGGCAGCTGGTCAACACCCTGTGGGGCACCCGTGCCGGCACCTGGGCGTGGAACGTCCAGACGGGCGAGGCTGACTTCAACGAGCGATGGGCGGAGATCATCGGCTACACCCTCGACGAGCTGGCCCCGGTCAGCATCCGGACCTGGGAGGCGCACGCCCACCCCGATGACCTTGCGCAGTCCGGTCGGGTGCTGGCGCGGCACTTCGCGGGCGAGCTGCCCTTCTACGAGTTCGAGAGCCGGATGCGGCACAGGGACGGTCGCTGGATCTGGGTCCTCGACCGCGGCGCCGTGGCCACACGCACCGCCGATGGGCGGCCGCTGATGGTGTTCGGCACCCACCTTGACATCACTGCACGCAAGGAGTCCGAGGAGGC
>JBAXFC010000047.1:0-12875 GCA_037140135.1 Chloroflexota bacterium | reverse complement strand
AGAGCGGCGGGCTCGCCACCCTCGAGGGCCCGTTCGCGGTGCCCGGGCAGGACGGCTTCCGCGGTGTCGAGCAGGCGCTCAACACCCTGGGCAAGAAGCTCGACAACGGCAACTGGCAGTTCGACGGCTTCCAGGTCCAGCTGCTCAAGGAGGGCTCCGACGCCACTCCGGCAGTTGCCCTTGAGAAGGCCAAGAAGCTCATCGAGCAGGACAACGTCGACATCCTGATCGGCCCCCTCTCCGGTGACGAGGGCCTCGCGGTCAAGGACTACGCCAAGACCGTGCCGGACAAGACGTTCGTGAACGGGTCCTCCGCGGCCCAGGACACGACGTTCCGCGATCCCGCCCCGAACTTCTTCCGCTTCTCGACCGACGGCGCCCAGTGGATGGCCGGCCTCGGCAAGTACGCGTTCGACAAGAAGGGCTACAAGAACGTCGCGCTCGTGGCCGAGGACTACTCGTTCCCGTACACGCAGGTCGGCGGCTTCATGTACGAGTTCTGCGCGGCCGGCGGCCACGTCGTCCAGAAGAACTGGGTCCCGCTCGGCACCAAGGACTACTCGTCCGTCGTGTCCAACCTGCCGACGTCCGGCATCGACGCGATCTACGTCGCGCTCGGCGGCTCGGACGCGGTCAACTTCTTCACCCAGTACAACCAGGCCGGCGGCAAGGCCAAGTTCATCGGCGGCTCGATCACGGTCGACCAGTCGGTGCTCGCCACCAAGGGCTCCTTCCAGGACATCCTCGCCGGCACCATCGCCGCAGGCCCCACGGCCGACACCGCGACCGACAAGGCGTGGCTCGACTACGTGGCCGAGTACCACAAGGAGTTCAAGGACGGCCTGCCCTTCCCGGGCCTGTTCGCCCTCTCCTACTACAACGAGACGGTCGGCGTCATCAAGGGCCTCCAGGCCGTCAAGGGCGACCTTTCCGGCAAGGAAGCCGCCTTCATGGCCGCCCTGGCCAAGGTCGAGTTCGATGGGCCCACCGGCCACGTCAAGCTTGACGGCAACCGCCAGGCGATCAGCTCCAACTACGTGACCGAAGTGCAGAAGGCGGCCGACGGCTCCCTGCAGAACAACGTCATCTCCAAGGCTGAGAACGTCGACCAGACGCTCGGCCTCGGCGCGACGAGCCCCTTCCTCGCCCAGCCCGTGAGCCGCGACTTCCCGAGCTGCCCGTGACCTATCGGACGGCAGTCGAAGCGTCTGCCCCCGCCCTGCGTCTGCAGGGTGTGGGGCGGCGCTTCGGCGCCCTCCAAGCGCTGCACGACGTCAGCATGGAGGTGGCCGCAGGCGAGCGTCGCGCGATCCTCGGCCCCAACGGGGCCGGCAAGACGACCTTGTTCAACGTGGTCGCCGGCGACCACCTGCCCACCTCCGGCCGCGTCGAGCTGTTCGGCACCGACGTCACCAACCTGCCTCCGTATGCGCGGACCAGGCTGGGCGTCTGCCGGACCTACCAGACCTCGCAGCTGTTCATGGGCCTGACCGTGGCCCAGAGCCTCTTCCTCGCCATCCGCGGCGTGAAGCGCGCCCGGTTCTCCCCGGTCCGCCCCAAGGCGGACGATCCCTCACGGGTCCGGGCCACCGAGATCGCCGAGACGGTCGGCCTGACCGCCGACCTCGCGGCCCCCGTGGGCTCCCTCTCGCACGGCCAGCAGCGCCAGCTCGAGGTGGGGATGGCCCTCGCCGGCAACCCCCGCCTGCTGATGCTCGACGAGCCTGCCGCCGGTCTCTCGCGGGCGGAGCGGATCACCCTCACCGACCTGATCAAGCGGCTGCCGCGGGACATCACCGTCGTGATCGTGGAGCACGACATGGACGTCGCCCTCGCGGTGGCCGACCGCGTGACCGTGATGGCCGAGGGGACCCCGCTCGTCGAAGGCAACCCGGACGAGATCCAGGACAACCGGACCGTCCAGGACATCTACCTCGGGCACGCGGTGGGAGCACACCATGGCTGAGCAGGTCGTCAGCGCGCAGCCCGGCGGGTCCGCCGACGAGGGTGGTGTCCCCGTCCTCCAGATCTCGGGACTCGATGTCCGGTACGGGCAGAGTCGCGTGCTGCAGGGCGTGGACCTCGTCGTGAACCGCCGCCCGCTCTCGCTGATCGGGCGCAACGGCATGGGCAAGAGCACCCTGTGCAACGCGATCACCGGCCTCGTGCCGGCGTTCGGCGGCTCGATCAAGCTCCATGGCCAGGAGCTCGTCAGCCTCAAGCCGCACGAGATCGCCCGCTCCGGCATCGGCTACGTCCCCCAGGGCCGCCGCGTCTTCGCGTCCCTGTCGGTGGAGGAGCACCTGCGCATGGTCGCCCGTCGTGGCAGCGACGGCTGGACGATCAAGAAGGTCTTCGAGCTCTTCCCGTCCCTGCAGGCACGGCGCCGCAACGGCGGGACGCAGCTCTCCGGCGGCGAGCAGCAGATGCTCGCGATCGCCCGGGCACTGCTCCTCAACCCCAAGCTGCTGATCATGGACGAGCCGTCCGAGGGCCTGGCCCCGATCGTCGTCGAGCACATGGTCGAGACGCTCCGCAACCTCGCCGACGAGGGCGTGGCCCTGCTCCTGGTCGAGCAGAACCTCCGCGTCGCGACCTCGGTCTCGGAGCGCATCGCGATCATGGTCACCGGCCGGATCGCCCTCGAGACCACGTCGGCGGACCTTGCGAGCGACGAGGTCGCCCAGCGGCGCTACCTCGGCGTCAGCACCCACATCGAGCACACCGAGACTGCTGCCGCGACTGCGGCGAACCCCTAGGAGGCATTCCTCATGGCGAGCGTCGTGCTCCTCGGCACCCTTGACACCAAGGGCCCCGAGTACGAGTTCCTGCGCGAGCGCGTTCTCGAGAGCGGCTGCGACGTCATCGTCGTGGACGCCGGCGTGATGAGCGACTCGACCGCGGCGGACGTGACGGCCGACCAGGTCGCCGCCGCCGGCGGCGCTGACCGGGCGGCGCTGGTCGCCGCGCACGACCGGGGACCGGCCGTGGCCGCGATGACCCTCGGCGCGACCGAGGTGATCAAGCGCCTCTTCGCCGAGGGGAGGCTGCACGGCATCCTGAGCATCGGCGGATCGGGCGGCTCGTCGATCGCGGGCACGGCCATGCAGGCGCTCCCGGTGGGCGTGCCCAAGCTGATCGTGTCCACCATGGCCTCGGGCGACACGCGCCCCTACGTGGGCACTTCCGACATCGCGATGATGTACTCGGTGGTGGACATCGCCGGCATCAACGGGCTGTCCGAGAAGATCCTGACCAACGCCGCCGCGGGCATCGCGGGGATGGCCAAGGCGACGGACGGCTTCGTGTCCCGGATCGAGAAGAAGCCGCTCATCGGCGCGACGATGTTCGGCGTGACCACGCCGTGCGTCACGACCGCGCGCGAGCGTCTCGAGGGCCTGGGCTACGAGGTCCTGGTCTTCCACGCCACGGGCGCCGGCGGGCAGTCCATGGAAGCGCTGATGAAGGCGGGCTTCATCACGGGCGCCCTCGACGCGACCACCACGGAGCTCGCGGACGAGCTCATCGGCGGCGTCCTGTCGGCGGGCCCGGACCGCCTCGAGATGGCCGGCTCCCTCGGGATCCCGCAGGTCGTCTCCCTGGGCGCCCTCGACATGTGCAACTTCGGCCCGCGCGAGACCGTGCCGGCCCAGTTCAACGACCGCAACCTCTACGTGCACAACTCCACGGTCACGCTGATGCGGACCACCGAGGACGAGTGCGCGGAGCTCGGACGGATGATCGCCCGCAAGCTCAACCTGGCCAAGGGACCGCTCACCGTGTTCATCCCGCTCGGCGGGATCTCGATGATCGCGACGCCGGGTGGCCCCTTCTACGACGCGGCCGCGGACGCGGCCCTGATCCGTGAGCTGAAGGCCGGTCTTCGGCCAGACGTCGAGGTGGTCGAGATGGCCACCGACATCAACGATCCCGCCTTCGCGACGGCCATGGCCGACAAGCTCGACGCGCACTACCGCGCCTGGGCCGCAGCGCAGGCATAGGGACAAGGAGGTCCTCTTCATGAACGGGCAGCAGGCGCTCGCACGGCTCCGCGGGACGGTGGACCAGGGCGGCGTGATCATGGGCGCCGGCGCCGGCACGGGTCTCTCGGCGAAGTGCGCCGAGGCAGGCGGTGCCGACCTCATCATCATCTACAACTCGGGACGCTACCGGATGGCCGGCCGCGGCTCGCTGGCGGGCTGCATGCCCTACGGCGACGCCAACGCGATCGTCATGGAGATGGCCAACGAGGTCCTCCCGGTCGTGCGCGAGACCCCGGTCCTGGCCGGCGTCTGTGGCACGGACCCCTTCCGGCTGATGCCGGTCTTCCTCGAGGAGATCAAGCGCGTCGGGTTCTCCGGCGTCCAGAACTTCCCGACGGTCGGCCTGTGCGACGGCCAGTTCCGCCAGAACCTCGAAGAGACGGGCATGGGCTTCGGGCTCGAGGTCGAGATGATCGGACAGGCGCATGACGCCGGCCTGCTCACCACTCCGTACGTCTTCGATCCCGAGCAGGCGGCCGCGATGGCCGCCGTGGGCGCCGACGTGATCGTCGCCCACATGGGTCTCACCACCAAGGGCGCCATCGGCGCCACCACCGCCCTGACGCTCGAGGCCTCGGCCGAGCGCGTCCAGGCGATCCGCGACGCTGCCGTGGCCGTGAAGCCCGACATCATCGTGCTCTGCCACGGCGGCCCGATCGCCGAGCCGGAGGACGCCGAGTACGTCCTGACCCACACCACCGGCGTGGCCGGGTTCTTCGGCGCCTCGTCGATGGAGCGTCTCCCCACCGAGATCGCCATCACCGAGAACATGAAGCGCTTCAAGAGGATCTCCAAGGCCTCGTAGCAGCCGAGGAGGGCGCGGCCCCGGGCCGCCTGCCTTCCCCACCTCCGTCACCGACATCGTGCCCCCGGGCCTGTGGCCCGGGGGCACGACGCATTCCCGTCGGGCGCGCTCCGTAACGGGATCCCGCGACGCAGCCGCCCGGTGCGTGCCCTGCCGGGCTGCGGCTCGGGAAGGCCCAGGACAATCCCCATCGCTGGATGGGTGGCTGGGGCGAGCCGGCGGGCAACGGAGAAGAGGCCCTCCGCCGGTGGCGGAGGGCCTCTTGTCGTCGCGCGGTTGACGCTAGGGTCTTACCACTCGCACTTGTTGGGCGGAGTCGCGGGATCGCACTTCGCCTCGGTCTTGATCTGGTCGATGATCGAGAGGCCCTTTGCGGCATCGAGGAGCACCGGTTCCCCTGTCGTCCCGTCCGTCTTGAACGGGATGTAGGCCGGGGTCACCGCATTGACGCCGCCGTCGGTGTAGAGGCCGGGGCCCGTGACGCCCTCGTAGTCGATGTCCTGGCCGGCCCGGATCAGCTTCAGGCAGTCGGCGTACGTGTAGCAGATCTCGCCGGGCGCTTCGCCCACCTTGAACATCGCAGGCGCCCAGGCGCTCGCCTTGTAGGAGCCGGCCATCTCGACGGCCAGGGCCGTCTGCACCATGAGATCGTAGGTCGAGAACGCGTACTGGCCGTTGGCGTCATACGCCTTGTCGGCCTGGGCGTCCCACAGCGGCTGGAAGAAGGCCCACGCGGGGGTTGACTTGTTGGGTGCGAACGACGGGAACCCGATGCCCTTCTGCGAGGCGATCGGCGCGGTGCCGAGGGTCTTCATGAACTCCGCCTCGGCCCACCCGGTCTCGCCGACCCAGTTGAGCGACAGGCCGGCCTCCGCCGCCGCCTTGATGATCGAGGCCGACTCCGTCGATCCCGCCTGGACGATGACGGCATCGGGCTTCAGGTCGGCGATCTTCTGAGCCTCAGCCCGGTAGGAGGGCTGCGTGGGCTGGACGTCGAGGCGGGCCAGCACGTTCAGGCCCAGGATGCCGGCAGCCTTCTCGGCAGCGTCGGCGGCCAGCTGGAAGCCTTCGACCTGGGTGGCGAAGATCACGATGTTCTTGGCGCCGATCGACTGTGCGTACAGGCTCCCGTAGGTCCCAAGCGCCTGGTCGAGGCCCTGGGCGCGGAAGATCGGCTCGGCCGGCTTGCCCCCGAGGTTGCCCGGGATGGCGCCACCGTGGACCGACGGCACGATCGGGGAGTCGTTCTCCTGCCACCACTCGATCATGTAGTCGCGGTAGGTCCGGTACTGGTGGGCGATGCTCACCAGGATCTCGGCCTTGTGCTGCTCGATGCAGATCTTGGCGGCCTGCCCCTCGTGGTCGTCGCCGATGTCCTCGGACACCAGCTGCCATGCACGGCCGAGCGGCGGGTCGAGGTTGATGACCTCCTCGATCGGGAAGCGCACGTCGTTGGTGAGCGCCTTCCCGTACGGTGCGAACGAGCCCGTGTAGTAGGCGAGCTCGCAGACCGTCACCTTCTCGCCCGTCGCGGGTGATCCTGCGGTGCTTGGGGCCGTCGTGGCCGCGGCCGTCGCTGCCGCGGTAGCGGGCGCCGCTGTCGCCGGGGCGCTGGTGGCCGCCCCGCCGCCGCATGCTCCGGCGACCAGGGAGAGCAGGGCGATCGCGATCACCGTGCGGCCCGAAGTACTGCTACCGAACCTCATCAAGTCCTCCTCATGTGGCGTGACCCCAACCGCGGGGCGTCAGATCCGGTATCCCTCCTTGAGCTGCTGGGTCGTCACCTCGGTGGCGTCCTGGACCGCAAATGCCTGCCCGAGACTCAGGACCATCACGCGGTCCGCGACTTCGAGCGCCTTGGTCGCGTTCTGCTCGGCGAGCACGATGGCGACGCCCCTCGTCTCGTGGATCTCCTTGATCTTGTCGAAGAACAGGTCCACGTAGAGCGGGGAGAGGCCTGCCGTTGGCTCGTCGAGGAGCAGCACCCTGGGGTCCTGCATCAGGGCGCGGCCGCAAGCCACCATGCGTGACTCGCCACCGCTGAGCGTCCCCGCGGGCTGCCCCTGCAGCTTCCGCAAGGCCGGGAAGAGATCGAAGACCTCCGCCATCCGCTCGTCGCGCGAGCGGGTGCCGATCATTCCCCCGATCTGGAGGTTCTCGAGGACGGTGAGGTCGGCGAAGGTGCCGCTCTCCTGGGGGACGTAGCCGATCCCCCGGGCCGCCGTCTGATACGGCGCCAGGGTCGAGACGTCCTCGCCGCCGAACCGGATCGACCCGGCCATGAGGGGGATGAGGCGCGCCAGGGTCGCGAGCAGGGTGGTCTTGCCGGCGCCATTGGCGCCGAGGACCGCGAAGATCTCGTTGCGGACGACGAAATCGAGCCCCTTGAGGACCGTGACGCCGTGGTAGCCGCTGCGCAGACCCTCGACCTCGAGGACGGCGGGGTGGGCCGTCTCAGACATGGCCCTCTCCCAGGTACTTCTCGACGACGGTCCGGTTGCTGCGGATCGATTGCGGGTCGCCCCGCAGGATCACGCTGCCCTCGGCCATGAACAGGACTTCATCGCACAGGTTCCAGATGACGTTGAGGTCGTGCTCCACGATCACCACGGCGGTGCCTGCTGCGGCGAGCTCCCTGACCACGGTCATGACCTTCTCGGTCAGGTCCTCGGGGAGGCCGGCAGTCGGCTCGTCGAGCAGCAGGAAGGTCGGCTTGAGGAGCAGGCATCGGACGATGTCGAGGAGCTTCTTCTCGCCTGCCGACAACGCGAACGTGGTCCGGTCCGTGAACCCGAAGAAGTCGAGGTGGTGCCGGATCTCGTCCTCGTGGCGCTTGAGGGCCGCCCGCTCGCTGAACACCCGGTGAGGCTGCTCGTAGCGGCCCTCGACGGCAGCCAGCAGGAGCGAGTCCAGGATCGTCAGCCTGTCGAAGTCCATGATCACCTGGTTGGACTTCACCACCCCGTGGTGCGCCATCCGGCTGGTGGGCTCGCTCGAGAGCAGCACCTCGCCGCCGCCAGGAGGGAGGAGCGAGATCCTCCCGCTGTCGAGCGGGGTCGAGTGCATGATCAGGCGCATCAAGGTCGTCTTGCCCGCGCCGTTGGGCCCGATGAGGCCTTCGATGGGGCTGTTGCCGAGGATGGTGTCGTCCACGTTGACGACGACTCGGCCGGCATAGCTCTTCACGGCCCCTGAGATCCTGATCTGCGGACGGGCCGGAGCCACGACGGCACCCGTGGCGTCAGCGCCCATGGATCCTCCCCATCAGCTTGTCGCGACGCATGTCGCCGAGGAGTCCATACGGGCGGAACAGCAGGACCAGGATCAGCGTGAGCCCGAAGATGGCCTCCCTCAGGACCGGGATCGCCTGCGTGTACCACTCCCTGGGGAAGGGCACGTAGGACTGGATCACGATGTCGAACAGGCCCACGGTGAGGAGCACGCCGACGACCGCACCCCAGACCCGCGCGGTGCCGCCAAGGATCAGCCCCGCCATCGCGGCAAGGGTGATCTCGATCCCGAGGTTCCCGATGTCGAGGAAGCGGACCATGACGCCATTCATGGCCCCGAGAAGGCCCATCGCCGCCGAGGCGTAGGCGAACAGCCAGACCTTGGTCCGGAACGTGGACTTGCCCAGGCTGCGGGCGAGCGGCGCATTGCCGCCGACGGCGATCAGGAGACGCCCGTAAGGTGACCGGTGGACCCGCCAGACGTAGAACAGGATCCCGGCCACGACAGCCGCGGTGATGACGAGCCACAGGAGCTCGTTCTCCTTCACCTTGCCGATGTCGTAGGGGAAGCCGAGCCCGCCCATCCCTCGTGCGCCACCGGTGAGGTCATCCTGGGCGGTCGCGATGAGCTGGACGGCGGTGGCGAAGCCGAGCGTGACCACGAGCACGCCGTCCGTGTCGAGATCCGCGATCAGCCATCCGACGAACAGGCCCACCACGCCCGAGACGAGGGTCGCGACGGCCGCGCAGACGAGGAACTGGTAGGGGTCCGCGAACGGCCAGTCGACCTTCACGTACAGCACGCCGAACACGTACATGCCGATCCCCCAGAAGCCCACGACACCGAAGTTGGCGATGCGGGTCAGGCCCAGCTGGAGGTGGAGGAGGAGGGCGAGGCCGGTCACCATGACGACGTCGAACAAGCCGGTGATCAGGAACGAGTCGAGCCAGTCGAAGGTCATCGCACTACACCTTTGCCGTCTCGGTGAGCCGGGAGCCGCGGAGCTTCAGGATCACGACGAAGATGACGATCAGCACCAGCTGCGCGTACAGGACCTGGTCGAACCGGAGGGCCATGGCGACCAGCGCGATGCTCGTGCCGACCCCGACGAGGATCACGCCGCCGAGGCCCCAGTTCCTGCCCACGAGGGCCACCATGAGGATCAGCAGGAACTGGCGCCAGCCGAGCAGCGGGGAGACGGATGCCCCGACGCCGTAGAACGCGCCCGCCATTCCGCCGGCGACGCCGGCGATGGCCCACACCAGCATGGTGACGGCCAGCGGCCGGATCCCGCTCACCTTTGCGAGGGACTCGTCGCTGGCCAGGGCCCGCATCTGGAGCCCGTAGCTCGTCCGCTGGATGAACAGCCAGAGCACGACCGAGAGCACTGCCACGCTCGCGAATGCGAGCAGGCGGAAGGACGTCACGCCGACCCCGAGCACCATGATGGTGTCGGGCGGTGGCACCTCGTAGAACCGCTCGGGGTACCCGAAGACGAATTGCAGCGCGTGGCGCAGGAAGATCGACAGCCCGAAGGAGATGATGATCATCTCCAGCCCGCCCACGTTGCGCCGCTTGGCGGGCCGGAACAGCACGAGGTAGGTCACGAGGCTGACGACGCCCGCCAGCAGACCGGCGGGGATCAGGACGGTGTAGAAGTCGAGGCCGTACGTGGTGTTGAGCCACATCCCGAAGTACGCCCCGAGCGTGATCGTCTCCGAGTACGCCACGTTGATGAGCCCGGTGAGCTTGTACAGCAGGGCGAAACCAATCGCGGCGAGGACCAGGGGCGCGTTCTCGGTCAGGCCGATCACGATGGACTGGACGATGAAGTCCATCAGGCGTTGGCCGCCGGCCGGTCTCCGGCGTGACCTCGACACCCCGGCGCCCAGGGCAGGTCGGATCCGCTACTCGCCGAGTGCGCTGTTCTGGTCATCGTCCGTCCTCGTGCAGGAGTCGGTGCCTACACCGCCTGGGCATCGACACGGGGGGGACGGTCCCGCTTCCCGGCAGCGACGCTTGCGCAACCGAGATCATCGATTATCGAGGATAGTAGACTCCCCATCACGGGGCAGCGCAAGTGACTTCCTGCAGGTACGGCAGGACAGACGGCACCGGAGGTTTCATGGTGGCGGACGCAGGCACTGGTGTGCCAGGAGGGTCGCACGGCCTGCTCAGGGTGCTGGCCGCAGCGGCTGCTCTCGGGACCCTCGGCCCCGTCGCGGCGCTGGCGTACGCCCAAGGCGTGGGCCCGGCGACCTTCAGCGCAATCCGGGCGGCGATCGGGGCGGCGATCCTCGGCAGCCTGTTGCTGGCAGGCCTGCAGCCCTCGGTGCGCATTGCCCGCCTGGCCGTCCGGCAGCGGGTCACCCTGGCGGCAGCTGCGGTCATCAACGGGCTCACGAACCTGGTCCTGTTCTTCGCCTTCGGGGCGATGGCTGTCGGGCTCGTGATGGCGGTGTACTACCTGTACCCGGTGTTCGTGGCGCTGCTGTCCACGGCCCTCGGCCGCGAGCGATTGACGCCGCTGCGCGTCCTTGCCCTCGCCATCGCGTGCGCCGGCCTCGCGCTCGTGCTCGGCAGCCAACTGCAGCCAGGCGCCCACGCGACGCTCGCGGGCATCGCACTGGCCGCCACCGCCGCCCTCTGCCAGGCGATCTACCTCGTGGCCATCCGTGGCGGGTTCGATGACGTCCCCGGCGTCCAGGCCACCACCGTCGTGCTCCTGGGCGGACTCGTGGTCTCCGGCACCGCTGCCCTGCTGCTGGAGGGAAGCGGTGGCGTGGCGGTGTGGATCACCTCTCCGTCCGCGTGGCTGGCGTTCGCCTGCGCCGGGACGCTTGGCGCGCTGCCGAAGGTCTGGGTGATGGGAGGAGTGCGCCTGATCGGCAGTACCCGCGCGGCCCTCGCGCTGCTGACGGAGCCGCTTGTTGCGGTCCTGGTTGCAGCGCTTGCGCTGGGTCAGCGCCTGACCATCGGTGAGCTTGCCGGCGGCGCCGCGATCCTGGTGGCGGTGCTCCTCGTGCGGCGCACCCGAGAGGGGGGCCCCGCGCCCGGTGACCCGGCAACCCCCGGGTCTGCGGGATCGTTGTCAAAACGGCTTGACTAGAGAGGGGTATCAGGCCTAGTGTTCACAACAATCGATTATCGATCTATCAGCGCGCTCGAGTACGGCACGGTGGCCCCACTGGTGACCCCCGTGGCCAGCGGGATTGGGCCCGCGCGCTGGTGCTGGGCAGCCTTGCGGGGTGGGTCGGCGAGATCCGCGCCGCGACAGCGGAGGTGAAGCGGGAGAACATCGTGCTGGGCCACGCTGGCCCGGTCGCCGCGGATGCGGGCGCCGCGTGGTGCCCACTGCGCTGACGGTGACCGGAACGCAGGTGTGGTGGCGGTCAGCCGGCTGCATGCCGGTGGACGCCGCGTCGAGAGCACCAGCGGTTCCGGAGATCTCGAAGACCTCGTTGCCGGACGTCATGCAATCCGGTGTCATACCGGACCAGGAGGGAACACAGTGCCGCTCAAGGAAGAAGTGCTGGGCCAGTTCCTCGGGGACGAGTCGTTCCCCGTGGAGTGGGTGTCCGAGACCGAGAAGGATCTGTTCTGGGTCTACGACGACCTGCACTGCCCCAAGCCGCTGTCCCCGATGTACGAGGACATCGGCGGCTGGTGGCTGTCGTGCGATCACATGTTCCGCCGCTTCGGCACGCCGTTCGCGTCGGACTGGATCTACAAGAACATCAACGGGTACCTGTACACGGCTGCCATCCCGGCCGAGGCGGGCGTTGACGTCGCGACCCAGGAATACAACTACACGACCCACCCGATCGTCCCCGAGGACAACGCGTACGCCGGCAAGATCGGCGCCTACCTCGGCACGGTCCTGCCCGTGTACGGACTCAAGTTCACCGACTGGTGGAAGAGCCGCTTCGTCCCCGAGATGCAGCGGAACTTCGACTACATCGAGGGCATGCTGGACCAGAAGGACCAGCTCTCCCTGGCCGAGGTGGCCGTCCTCCTCGAGGACGCCATCGACATGCACGACCGCCACTGGAAGATCCACTGGATGCTGAACTTCGCGCAGCTCAGCGCGACGCTCAACCTCCGGGCGGTCATGGAGAAGACCCACGGCAAGGTGGACGAGGCCCTGCTGGGCCGGCTCCAGAACTCGGCCAACGACCGCAACTGGGACAAGATCAAGGCCCTCTGGGAGGCCAAGGAAGAGGTCAAGGCCGACGCCGATCTGGCCGCGATCTTCGCCGCCACCTCCGGCGCCGAGATCCTGCCCGCCCTCAAGGCCAGCGCCCGCGGCCAGCGCTTCATCGACGAGCGGATCGTGCCGTACCAGAAGGAATTCGGCTGGCACGCCGTCTGGAGCCACGAGTTCATCTTCCCGAGCTTCCGCGAGGACATGGTCCCGGTCGTCCAGCTGGTGCGCGACCAGTTCGCGTCCGACTACGACTACCCGACCCGCATCGCGACCCTGGCCGCGGACATCGCCGCTGCCGCGAAGGAGATCCTCGCGGGCCTCGAGGGCGAGGCGCTCGAGGAGATGCGCGCCGCCAACGAGATCAACCTCAAGATGGCCCCGCTCACCCCGGACCACCACTTCTACATCGACCAGGGCGCCAACGCCCATGTCCGCCTCGTGCTCGTCGCCGTGGGCGAGAAGCTCGTCGCGCAGGGCGTCCTCGACGCCCCGGACGACGTGATCCTGTTCCGCTACAACGACCTGCGCGCCTTTATCGGCAACCCGGGCAGCATGGATGGACGGGCGATCGTCGCAGCGGCCAAGGCGA
>JBAXFC010000046.1:0-12950 GCA_037140135.1 Chloroflexota bacterium | reverse complement strand
GTGCTGGTGGAGGTGCGCAAACGCCAGGAGAAGAGTACGCTGAAAGATGTCGAGGATTTCCGCGACAAATACGCGGTCTATGCGGGTACGATTGCTGGGCAGGTGGTGCTGCCTGCCTTCCTCTCGTTGGGCGGCTTTACCGACGAAGCGCAAGCCTTCTGTCAGAACGAAGGAATTGCCACTGCCGAGGAGATCACCTACGTCTGGAATCAAGCATGATTTCCACTTGAAGCGAAGCCGGGGTCGGGGCAGCGCCTCCGCACGCGGCCAGGCCGAGGGCAAGGGCGAGGACGGTGGTCGAGAGGATGGCCTTCTGGGTTCGCATGGGCCGGAGACGATGCGGGGCGGGATCCGGTTCCCGCTCCCGCCGGCCCGTTCCTACGGCCCGTTCCTAGTTCGCGTACCGGCTGACGACGATCCCGTCGATCAGGACCTTCTTGCCGCTGGTGACCACCTTGATCACCAGGCTGCCGGTCTTGAGCACGGAGCCCGTCGGCAACTCGGGTGTCGTGAAGACCACGATCACCTTCTTGTTCACCGTGGTGGCCGAGACCAGGCTGATCGTCTTGAGCAGCGTCGTGCCCAGGTAGACGCTGACCTTGCCGCAGGTGGGACAGGTGGTGGCCACGATGGCCAGGCGGTTGAACTGGACGCCCGTCCGCGTGAGCCTGGCCCCCAGCGCGGTGGACCGCAGGTACGTGCCCTTGTAGTAGGCGGCTCCGGTGCCGGCGGTCCAGGCGCCGGTCCTGACCGTCGAGCCGTCGTCGAGCGGGACGGTCGTGCAGGTCTCGTCGGTCCAGGCCGAGACGGCGCCCCCGGCTGCCCGTGAGCGGGCCGCGAAGCAGTACGTGGTGCCGGCCACGCCGGCGAACGTGGCGGACTTGGTCGCGGTTGCCGCCTTGTACATGACCGGGGCTCCGAGGGCGGCGTTGAACGCGGCCTTGCGATAGCGGACGTCGTAGTTCGCCGGGCTGCCCGTGCCATTCCATGCCAGGGGAATGGCGGTGCTCGTCCGCCAGGCGGGCTGGGCGGTGATCGACGCCGTGGGCGGCACCACCGACGTCGTGACGCTGATGCCGGCCTGGGCACCCGTCACCGTGGCCTGGGCCTTGTCGCGCACGGTCAGGGTGTGGGTGCCGGAGGTCATGAACGCGACGCCCAGCGTGAACGTGTGCGTCCCGTTGTCGGCCCCGGTGAACGTGTAGTCGGCCGGGAGTCCGGCGTTGAGGTCGTCGCTGGTGAACTGGACCGTTCCCCGGTAGCCGGTGGCGGTCTGGGGCGGCGCGGAGGCGTCCTTCGCCGTCACGGTCACCGTCTGCTTCGTCCCGCCCGCCTGTCCGCCGCTGAGACCCGACACGCTCAGCGACGTGGCCGCCCCGAGGGTCCGGAACGTCCGGTCGGCGCCGTAGACCGGGGCGATGCTGGCGGAGTCGGGATCGAACCACATGCGGAAGTGGTAGAGGGTGTCAGGGGCAAGGACCGCCGGCGTCCAGTCATCCTGGAGGCTCCAGTTCACGTTGCTCGTGTCGAGGTGGTAGCTGTCCTTGAGCACGGCGTAGGCGGTGGTGGTCCCCACCTCGAAGTGGACCGTCCCGGCCAGGCCGCCGGTGTAGATGTTGGCGTAGCTGATGGCCGAAGTGCGGGTGATGAAGTCCGTGTCGGGGGTCGGGTACTGGATCGCCGGATGCGGAGTGGCTGCGCCACTGAACACGAAGACGGAGCCGGTGGGGACAAGCGTGGGGTTCGAATTCCCGTCGGCGACGACCACGCGTGCCCCGAATTGGGCCGAGGTGAGCGTCGTGGAGGAGACGACCGGGACCTGGAATTCCCACGAGGCGCCCGCCGGTACCGGCCACATCGTCTGGGTGGTCGGCTTGATCAGGAAGCCGAGCGCCGGGTTCAAGGGCAGCGACTGCGGGCAGTTCACGGTGTCCTGGCCGAAGCCCGAGTAGCAGACCACCGGGGTGCCCGCGGTGATCGCGAGCTGGGTGTTGGCCGGCAGGACGAGATAGGGCACGGCGAGCTGGCCGGCGCAGGCGTAGCCGACCCCCGTCATCACGACGTGCAGGTAGTACGTCTGGCCCGCCGACGGCGTGGAGGAGTTCGGGTCCGCGTAGTAGCCGACGTACGTGCCCAGTCCGTACTCGAGGTACGGGTTGCCGAAGGCGATGCTCGGGCAGTCCGTGATGACCGATTCCTGGATCATGCCGTCGTACCAGGCACCGCCGGCCGCGGCCACGGGCCCTGCGGCGGCGGGCGCCCCGAGCAGCGAGACGGCCGCGACCAGCGCCAGCAGCGCGCGGACGGCACGGCCTCGAACACGCCGGCCATGCCCGGCAGCGGTGAGCTTCACGCGAACCCTCCAACGATCGCGCCGGGGACGCCGTCACGATCCTCCCTGTTTCCCCCGTCCGGGCCGCGTCGCGGCGAGCCGCCACCGCGTTCGCCCGGGTGAGCGCCACATGGTACGCAACTCGTCCAGTGGTCGGCTACAGCCTTGCGCATGCCCGGGGACGACTAGCTGGCACTGGCCACGAGCCCGTCCACCAGGACCTTCTTGCCCGACGAGACCACCTTGATCGCGATCGTCCCGGTCCTGACGGTGGCGAAGGTGGCGATCGTGATCACCTTCTTGTTCACCGTGGTGGCGGACACGAGGCTCACCGTCTTGAGGAGCGTGGAGCCCAGGTAGACGCTCACCTTCCCGCAGGTGGGACACGTTGTCACCACGATGGCGATGCGCCTGGCCTGGACACCGGTCCGGGCAAGCCTGGCGCCGAGCTTGGTGGTCTTGAGGTACGTGGACTTGTAGTAGGCAGCGCCCGTGCCCGCCGTCCAGCCGGTGCTCCTGGTCATCGAGCGCTCGTCGAGCGGGACGGCGGTGCAGGTCTCGGCGGTCCAGGCGGAGGTCCCTCCGGACCCGTTGCGCGCGAGGGCCGAGAAGCAGTAGGTGGAGCCGGGCGTTCCGGTGAGGGTGGCGCCGGTGGTCGGGGCGTTGGACTGCCACGCCGTCGCCGTTGCGAACGTTCCGTTCCAGGGTGCGCGGCGGTATTGGACGTCGAAGGTGGCCGCACCGCTCGCACCGCTCCAGGCGACCGGGATGGACGTGCTCGCGCGCCAGGCCGGCTGGGCCGTGATGGACGCGGTGGGCGGGACCGCCTCAACGCCGATGCCTGCCTGGATCCCGGTGATCGATCCGTTGCCGCTGTCGGTGGCCGTGATGGACTGGGTGCCGAGGGTGTTGAGGGTGACGGCGAAGTCGGCTGCTCCACCGGTGAGCGTCCCGTCCGCCGGGCGGATCGCCGCCCCGTCCGAGCTCGTGATGTGGACCGTTCCGGCGTACCCGGTGGCCACGTTGTTGAACTGGTCGTAGGCGGTCACGGTGGCGTTGTGGGCGCTGCCGGCCGTGGCAGGGCTCGGGAAGCCGGTCACTGTGAAGTGGGTGGCGGCGGCGGGAACGACCGTGATCCCGGCCTGCGTGCCCGTGATGGAGCTCGTGGCGTTGTCCCGGGCCCGGATCGTGAACGTGCCGGCGGCGTTGATGGACGTGCTCGGGAACGTGTGCTCGCCCGAATCCCCGCCGCTGAACGTGTAGTCCCCCGGGAGGCTCGCGCTCGACGCGTTGGTCGTGAAGTGGACCGTGCCGGTGTAGGACTTCACGATGGTGTTGGTGGCATCGACGGCGGTGACGGTGAGCCCTGGCTGCACCGTTCCGGCCGCAAGGCCGCTGACCAAGCCGGAGACAGCGAGCCCGGTGACGGCGCCGGCGGTCCTGAAGGTCTGGTCGGCGCCGTAGTAGTCGATCAAGCCGTCGCCCTCGAAGTAGGCGCGCACGTGGTAATCGGTTTGCGCTGAGAGCGAGCCCCAGTCATGGGTCACCTCCAGGCCGTTGATGCCGGCCCCGACCGACTGCGAGTAGGTTGTCCCGTAGAACGTGGACAACCCGAGCTGGAAGTAGACGGTGCCGGCTTGCCCGTGCGTGAAGACCTCGGCCGTGGTGCGCGCACTCGTCCTCGTGACGAGGGTCGTGGAGGGACCCGGGTAGAAGACAGCCGGGGTGGACCCGAACACGTGGACGCCCCTTGTCGCCGCAAGCGTCGGATTGGCGTTGCCGTCCTGCATCTGCACGTAGGCTGCCAGCTGCGCGTTGGAGAGCGTGGTGCTGGACACGACCGGGACCTGGAACTCCCAGCCGCCGCCCGTGGAGACGGACCAGGACGTGCCCGTCGCCGGCAGGATCGCCAGTGCACCTGGGGTGGTGGTCGAGGCGCCCAGCGAGGTGGGGCAGCTCGCAGTCTGCACCCACGTGACGCCCTTGGACGCCCAGCAGATGATCGGGTGCGCCACCGAGGTGGCGGCGGTTGTGCTCGGCGGCAGCATCATGTCCACAACCGCCTTCTGCCCGCCGCAAGGGCTGCCGACACCGTCGATGTGGACACGAACGTAGTAGACCTGGCCGGCGCCGGGCGCGGCGTTCGAGACGTCTGCCTGGAAGCCCGTGGTGACCGAAGCCCCCAGCTCCGTGAAGTCGTAGCCGGTGCCAATGCTCGCGCAGTTGGTCACGGTCGAGGTGACGGCCGCGCCGTCGAACCAGGGCAGGGCGGTCGCCTCGGCGGACGGAGTCCTGCCCGGCGCGCCGAGCAGTGACACAGCCGCCAGCAGGGCGACCATCACCCGGGCGACGGGAACAACGACAGGACGGAATCGCCGGCGCATGCCGGCAGGGCGGGAGCGCAAAGGACGGGTACTCCTTGCGGGACGCGATCGGACCCGCGGGAAGTCCCCGTCGGCCAGGGGCGGAGTATCGCGGGCCTAGCCCGCGGGCGCCATCTCGAACCGCGTGTCGACCGGAGCGGGGTGCCCGGCCTCCCAGGCGGCGATGTCGGCGTCCTTGCCCAGGACGTAGCCGATCTCGTCGGTGCCGGCCATGAGCATCATCTTGTTGAACGGGTCGATCTCGAAGTCGAGCGTGCTGCCGTCCGGCAGGAGGACGCCCTGCTCGGCGAGGTCCACGCGGAGCTCGGCGTCCGGATCGGCCTCGAGCATCTCGAACAGGCGCTCCTGGGTCGCCTTGTCCACGACGATCGGGAGCACGCCGTTCTTGAGGCTGTTGCTGCGGAAGATGTCCGCGAACGAGGTCGAGAAGACGGCCGCGATGCCCCACGCGTGCAGCGCCCAGGGGGCGTGCTCACGCGACGAGCCCGAGCCGAAGTTGTCGCCGACGACCAGGATCCGGGCGCCCGCGTGGCGCGGCTCATCGACGATGAACGGCGGGCTCTTGAGGGTGCCGTCCTCGTTGTAGCGCCAGTCGTGGAACAGGGCGTCCGCGAGGCCGTCCTTGTTGGTGACCTTGAGGTAGCGCGCCGGGACGATCTGGTCCGTGTCGACGTTCTCGGCCCGGATCGGGATGCCCTTGGAGCTGAAGGAGCGGAACGGCTCGGCCATCGCTTCAGTACCCTCCGCCGACGGTCACGAGGTCCTCGACACCGGGAATGGTGCGGGGATCGGTGACGACGCCGCTGATCGCCGAGGCGGCCGCGGTCAGCGGGCTGGCGAGGAATGTGCGGCCGCCCTTGCCCTGGCGGCCCTCGAAGTTGCGGTTGGACGTGCTGATCGCGTACTGGCCGGGTGACAGCTGGTCGCCGTTCATCGCGAGGCACATCGAGCAGCCGGCCTCGCGCCACTCGGCGCCGGCGGCCATGAAGATCTCGTGGAGGCCCTCGCGCTCCGCCTGGGCCTTCACCTGCTGGGAGCCCGGGACGATCATCACGCGGGTGGTCGGGCTGACGGTGCGGCCATTGAGGACCGCGGCGGCCAGGCGGAGGTCGCTGATGCGCGAGTTCGTGCACGAGCCGATGAAGACGACGTCCACCGGCTGGCCGGCGATGGCCTGGCCGGGGGTCAGGTCCATGTAGGCGAGGCTCTTGTCGAGGCCGCGCCGGGCCTGGTCGTCCTGCATCTCGTCCGCCGTGGGGACGTGGCCGGTGACCGGGATGCCCATGCCGGGATTGGTGCCGTAGGTGACCATCGGCTCGAGCTCGCCGGCGTTGATCACGATGGTCTTGTCGTAGACGGCGCCCTCGTCCGACGGGAGCGTGCGCCAGCGGGCGACCGCCTCGTCGAAGGCCTTGCCCTGCGGGGCGTGGCGGCGGCCGCGGATGTACTCGTAGGTGGTCTCGTCGGGGGCGATGAGGCCGGCCCGCGCCCCACCCTCGATGGCCATGTTGCAGATGGTCATCCGCTGCTCCATGTTGAGCGCTCGGATGGCCTCGCCGGTGAACTCGAAGACGTGCCCGGTCCCGCCGCCGGTGCCGATCCTCGCGATCAGGGCGAGGATGATGTCCTTGGCCGAGACGCCGGGCCGCAGCGTGCCGTCCACGCGGACCTCGTAGGTCTTGGGCCGGCGCTGGAGCAGCGTCTGGCTGGCGAGGACCATCTCGACCTCGCTCGTCCCGATGCCGAACGCCAGGGCCCCGAACGCGCCGTGGGTGGCCGTGTGCGAGTCGCCGCAGACGATGGTCATGCCGGGATGCGTGAGCCCCAGCTCCGGGCCGATGACGTGGACGATGCCCTGCGTGTCGCTGCCGTACTTGTGGATCGGCACGCCGAAGTCCGCGCAGTTCGTCTCGAGCTGCTGGATCTGCGCTGCGCCCTGGAGGTCCAGGATCGGCAGGCCGCGGGGCGTCGTGGGGGTGCTGTGGTCCGCGGTGGCGACGGTCTTGTCCGGGCGGCGGACGGCGATGCCGCGCTGGCGGATCCCCGTGAACGCCTGGGGGCTCGTGACCTCGTGGATGAGATGGAGGTCGATCGCGAGGAGCGCGGGGGCACCCTCGTCCTGCGAGACGACGTGGTCGTCCCAGATCTTCTCGACGAGGGTTCGCGGTCTGGTCATGCCGGTCGGTCTGCTCTGCTGCGGGTGTGCGGGGCCGATAAGCGTAGCAGCGGGGTGGGTGTCGGGGCACCGCGTGGGATAAGCGGCAAGTGCGTCGCAGATGAGCGGTGGATGAGCGGAGGTGGGTTCAATGGGGGCGTGCCCACACCACGCTTCGAGGCGGCCGTCCGAAGGGCCACGGCCGACCAGCACCTTGCGATCGCCAGGGAGATCCTCCGCTTCCGCCTGGACGCGGGGGTCAGCCGTACGGCGCTCGCCGCCGCGGCCGGCGTGGATGTGTCATTCCTGAGGCGGATCGAGGACGGAGGCGAGCGCCCGTCGCTGGAGACGTACCAGCGCCTGACGCTCACGCTCGGCATCGATCTGTCGGTGAGGCTCTTTGCGAACACCGGCCCGGCGATCCGGGACCGGTGGCAGGCGCCGATGCTCGAGGAGGTGTTGCGCGTCCGGCATCCGCGCTGGGAGCCGCTCGGCGAGGTGGCGGTGCGGCACCCGTCGCGCGGCTGGATCGACCTTGTGCTCCATGAGCGACGAGAACGGGTCCTGGTTGCGGCTGAGCTGCAGTCGGAGCTCCGCCGCCTTGAACAGCTGGTCCGCTGGCAGCTGGAGAAGGCGGCGTCGCTGCCGAGCTGGGAGGGGTTCGTTCACCTGGGAGAGGCACCCGCGATCACACCGCTACTGATCGTGCGCCGCACGCGCGCGACCAGGCAGGTGGCCCGGGACTTCGAGCGGCAGCTGCGCGTGGCCTATCCCGCGCACCCCGACGATGCCATTGCGGCGATCACGGGGACTGCGCCCTGGCCAGGGGCGGCGCTCGTGTGGATGCACGTCGATGGCGGGATCGCGCGACTCGTGCCGGGCAGGTGAGGTGGGGCACTCGTGAGGCCTTGGCGTCGCCCGGGCCAGACTGGCAGTCCCCACCATCGGCCGCTGCGGGGCTGATGGTGGACTGGCAGGCCCATCTCGAACTTGGATTGGCCCGGATCCACGCTGTTTGGCGGCTCCGGGTGTCGGCCGCTGGACTGGCAGGCCAGCCGACGACGTCGGAGTGCGGGAAGTGGGGACTGCTGGTCCAGCGGCGCGGGGACCGCGAGGTTGGCGGCGACGACCCTGACGCAGGGAGCGGGCTGGAGCGGGCACTGGCCCCTGCGCCCGCCCAGCTTGGACGGCGAAGGTTGCGGTTCGGTGGTTGCGCCTTGCACGCACCTCCCCTAGACTTCGCGGACCCGCCAGAGCGCGGGCCAGCAGGAGTTGGTCGCTTGGGCTTCTTCCAGGGCAAGGACCGGGTCGCCGTCGTCGTGACGTCTGATGGCCGCCGTCTGTCCGTGCCCGTGCGCGACCTCGCTCCCCAGGGTGTATCCCTCCTCGACCTTATTCGCTCGCTCCTTGTCGGGCTTGAGAGCCTTCTTGGCCTCCTCATTACCGGCTCCCGGCGGGAGAACGGAGGAACGCGGAGGGACGGACGCCACTGAGGCGACCACCACCGACAACCGAAGGGACCCTCGCCGGGTGGCGAGGGTCTTTGTATGTCCGGCGGTCGCGGGACCAATGGGCGAAAGGACCAGGACGGAAGCGACATGACGATGACGAAGGGCGAGCCGCCGGCAACAACGCCGGCAGGCGGGCCGCAGCGTCGCAGCCACGTGCCCGGCGAGGGCACGACGGCCGCGGAGGCGATCGAGAAGGCCCGCCGCGAGATGCTCCATGACGTCCGCAGCAAGAAGCGGAACCGCATCGGCGCCGATGCGCTCATGGAGGCGCTCATCCTCCAGGGCGCCGACACGCTCTTCAGCTACCCGGGTGGCGTGATCCTTCCGATCTACGACATCCTCGGCGACTACCCGCAGATCCGGCACATCCTCGTCCGCCACGAGCAGGGTGGGGCCCACGCCGCCGACGGCTACGCCCGCGCCAGCAACAAGGTCGGCGTCTGCATGGGGACCTCGGGCCCCGGCGCCACCAACCTCGTGACCGGCATCGCCACCGCGCAGCTGGACTCTGTGGCCATGGTCGCGCTCACCGGCAACGTGCCCGGCTCCCTGATCGGGAAGGACGCGTTCCAGGAGATCGACATCACCGGCATCACGCTGCCGATGACCAAGCACAACTACCTCGTGCGCAACGCCGACGACATCCCGCGGGTCGTCGCCGAGGCGTTCTACATCGCCAAGACGGGCCGCCCGGGCCCCGTCCACGTGGACTTCACCAAGGACGCCCTCCAGGCCGAGACCCACGCCGAGCATCCGTCCCTCGACGAGGTCATCGCCGGTCTGCCGGGCTTCCGCCCCAACTTCGAAGGCCACCCCAAGCAGCTCAAGACCGCGGCCAGGGAGATCGCCGCCGCCAGGCGGCCGCTGATCCTCGCCGGGCACGGCGTCCTGATCGCCGAGGCCTGGGATGACCTCAAGGCCTTCGCCGAGAAGGCCCAGATCCCGGTGGCCTGGAGCCTGCTGGGCATCGGCGTCATGGACGAGGACCACCCCCTCGCCTACGGCTACATGGGCATGCACGGCTGGAAGCACGTGAACCGCGCGATCCAGTCCGCGGACCTGCTGATCGCCATCGGCATGCGGTTCGACGACCGCGTGACCGGGAGCGTCAAGACCTACGCCCCGTACGCCCGGATCATCCATGCCGACATCGACCCGGCCGAGATCGGCAAGAACGTCGCGGTCGAGGTCCCCATCGTCGGCGATGCGAAGAACGTCCTCCAGGGCCTGACCAGGCTCGTGGGCAAGGTGGATCCGGAGACCCGCAAGGACTACTTCGCCCAGCTGGCCGAGTGGCGCACCGAGTCCGAGGGTTCCTCCTGGCACGGCTCCGGCGGCTGGCAGAGCGGAGCGCTCACCGCGGACTACATCTGCGAGCGGATCGGCGAGCTCACCAACCACGACGCCACCTACGTCGCCGACGTCGGGCAGAACCAGATGTGGCTCGCCCGCTACACGAGGTTCCGCCGGCCGCACAGCCACATCAGCTCCGGCGGCCTCGGCACGATGGGCTTCGCGGTCCCGGCGGCCATGGGTGCAGCGCTCGGCAACCCCGGCGCCGAGACCTGGGCGGTCTGCGGCGACGGCGGCTTCCAGATGACGAGCCAGGAGCTCATGACCCTGGCCGCGGACAGGATCCCGGTCAAGATCGCGATCCTGGACAACAAGAAGCTGGGCATGATCCGGCAGTGGCAGGAGCTCTTCTACGCGGGCAACTACCACTCCAGCCATCTGCCCGGGCCGGACTTCGTGAAGCTCGCAGACGCCTACGGGGTCCCCGGGTTCAAGGTGACATCGCCTGACGGCGTGGACGACGCGATCCGGGCCGCCCAGGCCGTCGATGGTCCTGCGCTGATCTGGTTCCAGACCGTCGAGGAGCAGAACGTGTTCCCCATCATGCCCGCAGGCAAGGGCCTGTCCGACCTCATCGACTCGGCTGGGCCGGAGGAATGAGCACCGAGCAGACCACGGCCGTCCAGGCGCCCCCGCCGCGCTCCCTGCCCGGCACGGGCGAGGGCGGCCGCCATATCCTCGTGGTCCTCGTGATGGACAAGCCCGGTGTGCTCAACCGGGTCTCGAGCCTGATGCGGGCCCGCAACTTCAACATCGATTCCCTGGCGGTCTCGCGGACCGACAGGGAGAACATCAGCCGGATGACCCTGACCCTTCACGGCGACGATGTCGCGGTGGAGCAGGCGGCGAAGCAGCTGTACCGGCTGATCGACGTCCTCAAGGTCCAGGACGTCACCGAGGACCAGGTCGTGGAGCACGAGCTGGCCCTCGTCAAGGTCCGCGCCACGGATGTCAACCGCGGCGAGGTGATCAAGATCGTGGAGATGTACAAGGGCGCCATCGTGGACATCTCGACGGAGTCCGTGATCGTCGAGGCGCATGGCACCGAGGCGGAGATCGATGCGCTCGTCGCGCTGCTCCGCACCTATGGGATCAAGGAACTGGTCCGCACCGGCGCAACGGTGATGCTGCGCGGCGCGGGCTCCATCGAGGAGGCACTCAAGCTGTGACCGCGAAGATGTACTACGACGCCGATGCCGATCTCTCGGCGCTCGATGGGCAGACCATCGCGGTCCTCGGCTACGGCTCCCAGGGCCACGCCCACGCGGCCAACCTGCGGGACTCCGGCCTGTCGGTGATCATCGGCCTCGCTGCCGGCTCCAAGAGCCGCGCCCTTGCCGAGGCCGCGGGCTTCGAGGTCAAGACCGTCGCCGATGCCGTCAAGGCCGCCGACGTGATCATGATCGCCCTGCCGGACACCGTGCAGAAGGCCGTCTACGACGCCGAGATCGAGCCCAACCTCAAGCCGGGCGCGCTGCTCATGTTCGCCCACGGCTTCAACATCCGGTTCGGCCGGATCGCTGCGCCGGAAGGCATCGATGTGGGCATGGTCGCCCCCAAGGGCCCGGGTCACCTCGTCCGCTCGGTCTACGAGCAGGGCGGCGGCGTGCCGGCGCTGTTCGCGGTTGAGCAGGACGCCACGGGCACGGCCCGCGCGCGGACCCTCGCCTACGCCCGCGGCAACGGCAACACCCGCGCGGGCGTCCTCGAGACCACCTTCAAGGAGGAGACCGAGACCGACCTGTTCGGAGAGCAGGCGCTCCTCTGCGGCGGCGTGTCGGCCCTGGTGAAGGCCGCGTTCGAGACGCTCGTCGAGGCCGGCTACCAGCCGGAGCTCGCGTACTTCGAGACGATGCACGAGCTCAAGCTGATCGTGGACCTCATGTACCGCGGCGGCCTCAACTTCATGCGCTTCTCCGTCTCCGACACCGCCGAGTTCGGCGACTACGTGAGCGGCCCGCGCGTGACCGAGGGCGCCAAGGCGGCCATGAAGGACGTCCTCTCCGACATCCAGAGCGGCGCCTTCGCCACCCGCTGGATCGCGGTCCAGGACGCCGGCGGCGGCGAGTTCCGCGAGCTGCGCGATCGCGACAAGCACCACCAGATCGAGCAGGTCGGCGCTGACCTCCGCGCGAAGATGCCGTTCCTCAAGCCGGTGGTGGTCGAGGCCGGCCAGGCCCAGGCCGTGGCCAGCTCCGTACCCGGCGGGGAGAAGTAGCCATGACGTTCGAGGCCATCACCCCCCGCTTCGGCGCGGGGGTCGAGGCCGGGAAGATCCGGATCTTCGACACGACCCTGCGTGACGGTGAGCAGGCGCCCGGCGCCGGCCTGACCGCCGCGGAGAAGCTCGAGGTCGCGCGCCAGCTCGCGCGCCTCAAGGTGGACGTGATCGAGGCCGGCTTCCCGTCCGCCTCGCCCGGCGACTTCGAGGCGGTCCGCCGGATCGCCCAGGAGACGAAGGGCGGGATCGCGGTCGCGGCGCTCGCGCGCTGCAAGGACGGCGATCCCCAGCGCGCGGTGGAGGCCATCGGCATCGCCGAGCGCCCGCACCTGCACCTGTTCATCGCGACCAGCGACATCCACCTCACGCACAAGCTGCGCATCACTCGCGAGGAGGCCCTGCACGAGGCCGTCCGCTGGGTGAAGTGGGCGCGCGAGAAGCTCGGTCGCGACGCGGAGATCGAGTTCTCGGCCGAGGATGCGAGCCGCACCGAGGTCTCGTACCTGCTCGACGTGTACGAGGCGGTCACCGAGGCCGGTGCCACCACGCTGAACATCCCGGACACGGTGGGCTACGCCATCCCGTCCGAGTTCGGCAACCTCGTGGGCGAGGTCAAGCGCCGCATCAACGACCAGGCGGTCATCAGCGTCCACTGCCACAACGACCTGGGTCTCGCCACGGCGAACACCCTCGCCGCCGTGCAGGCGGGCGCCCGCCAGGTCGAGGTGACCATCAACGGCCTCGGGGAGCGCGCGGGCAACGCGTCGCTCGAAGAGGTCATCATGGCGCTGCGGACGCGCCCGGGCCAGTTCCCGAGCCTTGCCGCCGGCGTCGAGACCGAGCAGATCACCGCGGCCTCGCGCCTGGTGAGCTACCTGACCGGCTTCTCGATCCAGCCCAACAAGGCGATCGTCGGGGCCAACGCGTTCTCGCACGAGTCCGGCATCCACCAGGACGGGTTCCTCAAGAACCCGCTCACCTACGAGATCATGCC
>JBAXFC010000045.1:0-13050 GCA_037140135.1 Chloroflexota bacterium | reverse complement strand
AACTGGACGTACTACATCGACGTCGACGAGAACGACCCCAACAAGCACCCCTCGATCGACGCGTTCACCGCCCAGTACGGCACCAAGGTGAACTACAGCGAGATCATCAACGACAACGAGGAGTTCTTCGGGACCATCCAGCCCGCGCTGCAGGGCGGCTCGGACACCGGTTGGGACATCATCACGATGACCGACTGGATGGCCGCCAAGCTGATCCGCCTCGGCTGGGTGGAGCAGTTCGACCTGGCCAACATGGCCAACTTCACGGCCAACCTCCAGGACACCTACAAGAACGTCAACTGGGACGCGACCGGCGACCACCACGCCCCCTGGCAGTCCGGCATGACCGGCCTCGGCTTCGATCCCGAGAAGACCGGCGACCTCGACAGCCTGGCGTCCTTGTTCACGGCGGACCCGCGCTGGAAGGGCAAGGTGGACATCCTGTCCGAGATGCGCGACGCGATCGGCCTCACGATGCTCAACCTCGGGCTCGATCCGGCCAACCCCACCCGCGACGCCTGCGACAAGGCCTGCGCCGCCCTGCAGGAAGCCCGGAGCGCCGGGATCATCCGCGCCTTCAAGGGCAACGCCTACGCGGAGGACCTCAAGGCCGGCAACGTCGTGCTCGCGATGGCCTGGTCGGGCGACATGGTCCAGGTGCTCACGGACAAGCCGGGCATGAAGTTCGCCGTGGCCAAGGAGGGCGGCATGCTCTGGACGGACAACATGCTGATCCCCAAGGGTGCCGCCCACAAGGGCACCGCGGAGCTGCTGATCAACTTCTTCTACCAGCCCGAGATCGCGGCCGAGGTGGAAGCCTATGTCAACTACATCTGCCCGGTGAAGGGTGCGTCCGAGGTCCTCAAGACCACCAGCCCCGACATCGCGAACAACCCGCTGATCTTCCCCACCCCGGACATCCTGGGGCGGCTGCACATCTTCGGCGGCCTGTCCGAGGAGGACGAGGCCTATTTCAACCAGGCGTTCGCCAAGGTCACCGGGAAGGGCTGACGACGCCGCGATGGGGACCCTCCTCAAGCGCCACTCCTGGATCGCACCGGTTGCCCTGCTGACACCGGGCATCCTCTGGCTGCTCGTCTTCTACCTGCTGCCCGCGCTCCAGATGTTCCAGGCCAGCTTCTGGAGCGGCTCGCTGGAGAAGGGCTTCGCGTTCTCCTTCGACAACGTCACCAACTACACCAAGGCGCTTGACCAGTACGCCCCGGTCTACCTGCGCTCGATCATGTACGCGGGCGCGGCGACGGTCCTGACCTTCCTGGTCGCCTACCCGCTCGCCTACACGATCGCCTTCAGGGGCGGCCGCTACAAGAACCTGCTGCTGTTCCTCGTGGTCGCGCCGTTCTTCACCAGCTTCCTGCTGCGCACGATCTCGTGGGAGATCCTGCTCTCGGACAACTCGCCCATCGTGAGCGTGATCAAGCTGATCCCGGGCATCCCGCCGGACTTCCGCCTGCTGCAGACGCCGATCGCGGTGATCTCGGGCATCACGTACAACTTCCTGCCGTTCATGACGCTGCCCGTCTACGTCGCCGTCGAGAAGATCGACTTCCGCCTGGTCGAGGCAGCCCGGGATCTCTACGCAGGACCCTGGCGGCCCGGCGGGGCGATCGCGGGCTTCATCGTGGGTGGCGGGCTCGCGACCGTCCTGGGCGTCGCCTTCGGCTGGGAGTTCCTGGTGACCGGCGTTGCCGGGGGAGTCGTCGGGGCGGCCATCGGCTGGCTGTTCATCAGCGAGTCGTTCATCCGGGTGACCTTCCCGCTCTCCCTGCCCGGCGTCTTCGCCGGCACGCTGCTGACCTTCATCCCGGCCATCGGTGACTATGTCAACGCTGAGATCCTGGGCAACCCGGACACCAACATGATCGGCAACGTGATCCAGAACAAGTTCCTCACCCAGAACGACTACCCGGCCGCGTCGGCGCTCTCGTTCATGCTCATGGCGGGCGTGCTCGTGGTGGTTGCGATCTACGCGCGGATCCTGGGCACCGAAGAGCTCGCCAGCAGCGCGGGTCGCGTCTGATGGCCGCCGCAAGCCGGGTCGCGAACCGGCCCAACAGCGGGGTGCGCGGCCTGTTGAGCCGCCTCGTGGACCGCTACCTGATGATCGTCTACACGGTGCTGGCGGTCATCTACCTGCTGACGCCGGTCTTCGTGATCATCCTGTTCAGCTTCAACAACCCGCCCGGCCGCAGCAACTTCGTGTGGTCCGGCTTCACGCTCAAGTACTGGCTCAACCCGTTCGGCGTCGCCGGCCTGCCCGAGGCCTTCGGCCTGAGCCTGCTGATCGCCTTCCTCTCGACGCTGATCGCGACCGGCCTGGGCACGCTGGTGGCCATCGCGCTCGAGCGCTACCGCTTCCGTGGCCGCTCCGCGGTCAACTCGCTGATCTTCCTGCCGATGGCGACGCCCGAGATCATCATGGGCGCCTCGCTGCTCACGCTGTTCGTTGCCATCGGCGCCCAGCCGTTCTTCCCGCTCAACTTCGTCACCATCCTGATCGCCCACGTGATGTTCAACATCAGCTACGTGGTGGTCACCGTCCGGGCACGGCTGGCCGGGTTCCCGCGGCATCTCGAGGAGGCAGCCGCGGATCTCTACGCCAATGAGTGGCTGGTCTTCTGGAAGGTCACCTTCCCGCTGATCCTGCCCGGCATCGTGGCCGCGGCGCTGCTCGCCTTCAGCCTCTCGATCGACGATTTCGTGATCACCAACTTCTCGGCCGGCAAGACGCAGACCTTCCCGATGTACATCTACGCGAAGGCGAAGATCGGCATCCCGGTCCAGGTCAACGTGATCGGCACGGCCATCTTCCTGACGGCCGTCGGGCTGGTCGCCCTCACGACGATCGCCTCGCGCCGCAACAACAAGAAGCCCTGACCCACCGTCCCGCGCGGACGTCTGCCGGAGGAGCCAAGCCATGGTCGACACCCAGCCCGTCGTCGCGCCCGCCGGCGCCCCCCTCCCCGACCGGTCGGTGGTCCCGCCCGTCTGGGGCCGGATCTTCAACCTCGCGGTGGACCACGGTGAGGGCTCCTGGCTGGTCTCCACGGACGGCGAGCGGTACCTCGACTACACGTCCGGGATCGGGGTCACCAACACGGGCCACGCCCACCCCCGGGTCGTGGCGGCGATCCAGCAGCAGGCCGCCAAGCTGCTCCACGGCCAGCAGAACATCGTCTACCACGAGGCAGGCCTCCGGCTCTACGAGCGCCTGGCGACCCTCCTTCCGGGCGGGCCGTGGAGCGCGTTCCTCTCCAACTCGGGCGCCGAGGCGGTCGAGGCGGCGGTCAAGCTCGCGCGCGTCGCCACCGGGCGGCCGGTCGTCATCGGCTTCCGGTACGCCTTCCACGGCCGCATCGGCAACGCGATGGCGCTGACCGCGGCCAAGGACGTCTACCGCGCTGCCTTCGAGCCGCTGGCGGGCTCCATCTACCACACCGCCTACCCGTACTGCTACCGCGCGGCGGGTGGGGCCCACGACCCGGCCGCCTGCACCTGCGACTGGGAGGAGCAGCTCGACCTGCTCTTCCACCAGATGATCTACCCGGAGAAGGTGGCGGCGATCATCATCGAACCCGTCATGGGCGAGGGCGGCTACCTCGTGCCGCCGCCGGACTTCCTGCCGCGCCTGCGCGAGCTGACCCGCAAGCACGGGATCCTGCTCATCGCCGACGAGGTCCAGACGGGCTTCGGGCGCACCGGGGAGATCTTCGCGGTCCGCCACTGGGACGTGGAGCCGGACATCCTGGTCATGGCCAAGGGCATCGCGTCAGGCCTGCCGCTCTCGGGCATCCTCGCCCGCAAGGAGGTCATGGACCGCTTCCCGGTCAGCGCCCACGGCGGCACGTACGGCGGCAACGTCGTCTCGTGCGCGGCCGCGCTGGCCACCCTCGACGTGATCGAGGACGAGGGGCTGATCGCCAACGCGCGCGAGCGCGGGCTCCAGTTCCTCGACGGGCTTCGGGCCCTCCAGGTCAAGCACCCGTCCATCGGCGACGTCCGCGGCCTCGGCCTGATGGTGGCGATGGAGTTCGTGAAGCCGGGTGTCGGCGACGGCCGCGTGCCCAACACGGACGTGACCAAGAAGGTCCAGGCGGCCTGCTACGCCCGCAAGCTGATGCTCCTCACCGCCGGCACCAGCGTCAACGTGATCCGCATCATCCCGCCGCTGGTGACCACGGCCGAAGAGGTGGACCTGGCGCTCGGCATCATCGCCGATGCGCTCGCAGAGGCAGGGGCGTAGGCTTGGGATGACGGCCCCGACCCGCGGGGCCGCAGGATCCCGGGGGTTGGGGATGGGTGTCGAGTCCGGTGCGACCGTTCAGACCGGCGACGAGGGTGCCCGTGCGCGCCTCGCGTCCCTGTTCGAGGGCATCGACCGGCTGACCCCGGCCGAGCTGGGCAGGCTCGGCTACCGGATGGCGTCCGACGAGGAGCGCGGGGAGCTCCTTGGTGCCATCGATGCGGCCGCTCGGCAGACCGGCCGGGTGGCCCTCGTCGATGAGGCGCGCAGGCTCGCGCGTGACGCGGTCATGCGCCGGTACGGCGAGGGGACGCTCAACCCCACCTGGATCGCGCTCAACTGGGGCATCTCCGGCGGCACGGTTGCGGACCGGGTGGCGATCGCCGAGACGCTCGCCGATGCGGCCGCAGCCGCAGTGGTCGCCGATGCCCTCGAACCCGAGATCGCCGAGGCCCTCGCGCTCGATGCCCGGGACATCGTGGGACTCTCGACCGGCGCGGCATCGGACGGCGCCCTGTCACGGGTCCTCGATGCGCCGGCGGACCCGGAGCTCGGCCCGTCCCGTGGCCTGCGGCGCGTGCGTCTGGCGGTCGTCGTGCTCGCGGTGGCCTCGGTCGTGGCCTCGATCGCCGCGGTGGACATGGGGTACTGGCCGCTCGCCATCCTCATCGCAATTCCGGTGGCAGTGCTGATCGTGCGCCAGCAGTTGCGCGGTCGAGGCTGAGCTGCAGATGGACGAAGTCCGCCTCAACACGCTGACGAACCCTGGCGAGCGCGCGGCCCGCGCCCGGCTCGAGGACCTCATGACCAGGATCGACCGGCTCTCCCCGGCTGACCTGAATACGGCTCCGATCCCCCACCCCGACGCCGATGCGCGCGACCTGCTCGTCGCGATGGCGGAGGCGGCGGCGGATCGGTCGGGGCGCGGGGAGCTGCTCGACGAGGCGCGTGAGGCCGTCCGCGACGCCCTGCTCCGCCGGTACGTGGACCAGTGGCCGAGTCGGCCGTATGGATCGGCCTACCACCCGGTCGCGCGGACCGAGGACCAGGCGGCGGTCATCACGGCGCTCGAGGACGCGGTTGCTGTCGCGGTCACGGAGGACCTGCTCGACCGCGAGGATGCGGCCGCGCTGGCGGGCCCGGGGATGCTCGTGCTCGGCGCGGCGGGCGATCGCGGCGTGCATCGGGCGCGCCGTCACGCGGGCGGCCATGCCCTCACCAGGGAGGCGGCGCTGGCCGCGGAGGCCGACGAGGCTGCGGAGGCCGAGGACGAATCCGCGAGCACGGCGGGCGCCCCCACGGCCGAGGACTGGGCTGCGGCTGACCGCGGCGAGACGGCCGTCGCGCCCGGCGAGTCCTATCCGGCCCAGCGCTCGGTGATCAGGTTCGGGCTCATCGTGATCGGGATCGCCGGTGCCGCGATGGGACTCGCCTGGGGCTTCACCGCGACCCAGCCACTGATCGGGATCCTGCTGTCGGTTGCCGTGGTCGCGATCTGCCTGACGCTCGCCACGTACCAGCGGCCGGGTCGCGACTGATCCAGGCGCGATCGAGGCGGATCCAGGCGCGTTCCTGACGGACCGCGGGTGCCCTGCGACTGCCGCTATGCTCGACCCGTGACCAACGCCACCACCGCCAGACTGCCACCCGCTGGCCTGACGCCCGGGACGGCCGCAAGCGGCGGACGGATCTACCAGCTCGACGCCATCCGGGGCGTCCTCGCCATCGGGGTGATGCTCCACCACGCGCTCGGCGCGAAGGTCCCGTTCGGCCTCGGAACCTGGGGCGTCTACGCCTTCTTCGTCCTCTCCGGGTATGCCATGGAGTACGTCTATGGCAGCCGCCTTCGTGCCGGGCGCTTCACCGTGGCCCGAATCGCGCGACTGGCACCGCTCTGGATCCCGGTGGTGCTCCTGTCATCGACCCAGTTCGACCACTTCACCCGCGTGCGGCTGCTGCTGAACCTGACCGGGCTCTTCGGCTTCGTCAACCCGGGCGCCACGTCCCTCGTGCGGGGTGGCTGGTCCCTCGGTGTCGAGGTCGCCTGCTATGCCCTGTTCCTGGTCGTGGCCTGGCGCCGGCTGCCGACGCTGGTGCTGGCCATCCTCGCGGTGGTGGCGCTCGTCTACCGGACCTGGTACCTGGGCTGGGCCTGGAACGGCGACCTGGCAGGCGACTGGTCCAACTACACCCAGGCTCCCGCGTTCTTCGTGTTCTTCCTCGGGGGCATGGTCGCCTCGAGATACCGCCCCTCGTCCGAGATGCGTGCCCGCCTCGGCCACTGGCCCTTCCTTGCCGGGTGCGCCCTCGTGGCCGGCACGCTCGCAACGGGACCGGCCCAGCTCGCATCTCCGGTCGTCGCGCTGGTCGCGATCGCCGGGATCTGGATCGCCGGACTGGGTGTGGCGTGGACCGGCCTTGGCGCACGCGTGGCCGGCTGGCTGGGTGACCTGTCGTACGGGACGTACCTCCTGCACCCGCTCTTCCTGATCTGGGCCCCGAAGGTGTGGATCGTGACGCCCATCGCGGCCCTCGCCGTCCACCGCTTCTACGAGGTTCCCGCCGGTCGGGCGGCCAGGAGCGTGCTCGCCTGGAGACCCCGCGCACGCCAGCACCCCGCAACCCTCGCATCACGCGAGGTCGGGCAGCCGGAGACGGCGCCGGCGGGCGACGACACGCACGGGGGCGCCTCGCACCGTCCTTGAACGAGCGTCAGCGGCAGAAGTCCAGCCGCACGGGGGTTCGCCGGGCGCTCACCTGGCGACGCGTCAGCCGGGTGCCTGGCGTGCCCGCCGCAGGATCTCCTCGTGGAGATGGCCGTTGGAGCCCACGAACGACGGCGCGTCGATCCGGCGCTCCCCGAACACGTCGGTCACGCGTCCGCCGGCCTCCTCGATCACGACCACCGGCCCCGCGAGGTCCCACGGGTGCATGCCCACCTCGAGCATCGCCTCCGCGGCACCCTCGGCCACGAGCGCGTAGCCCCAGAAGTCACCGAAGCCCCGCTCGCGCCAGGCCGCGCGCATCAGGGCGTCAAAGCCGGGCATGTAGCCGCTCTCGGCGGTGTCGCGCGCGGACCCGTAGAGGAGTTGCGAGTCCTCGATCCTGGTGACGCGCGAGACCCGGATCCGGCGCTCGCCATCGAGGTCCCGGGTCCAGGCGCCGCCGCCCCGGTAGGCGAACCAGCGCTGGCGCATCGCCGGGGCGGAGATCACGCCCACCTGCAGCTCGCCGTCGTGCTCGATCCCCAGCAGGGTCCCGAACAGCGGCACGCCCCGGATGTAGTTGTGGGTGCCATCGATCGGGTCGATGTACCAGCGGGTGGACCCGGCGCCGTCCTCCGTCCCGTACTCCTCGCCCACGAGGCCGTGGTCCGGGTACCGCGCGAGGATCCGCTCGCGCAGGACGCGCTCGATCCCCTGGTCCGCGATGGTCACGAAGGAGCGGTCCGGCTTGCGCTCGATGTCGAGATCCCGGCGGAAGTGCAGCAGGGCGATCTCGTCGGCGGCGTCACACAGCGCGATGGCGAAGTCGAGCCACTCGCGGAGGGTGGCCTCGGGAACTCGGGCGAGAGAGGCGGACCAGGCCGCCCCGAAGTCGGGCGTCGAATCGGGCGATGTCATGGCGTCATCATGCCGCAGGCCTACCCGCGGATGCGGGCGCCGGCCGGATCGAGCAGCGGATCCTTCGTCACCTCGAACCCTGTCCACGTCCCGAACACGTCGATCTCCCCGCGCGCGCCGATCGCCACATCGGGCGGCAGGAAGGCATACGCGATCGACCGCTCCACCGTGAACCCGTAGCCGCCCGAGGTCACGCGGCCCACGACCACCCCGTCGATCCGCACCGGCTCGTTGCCCAGGCAGACGGACCGCGGATCCTCGAGCACGAGGCACCGGAGCCGCTTGCGCGGACCCGCGGCCTTCGCCGCCACCAGCGCATCCCGGCCCTGGAAGTCGCCCTTGTCCAGGCGCACCGCGAACCCGAGCCCGGCCTCGTAGGGCGTCTCCTCGGGCGTGATGTCGGACGCCCAGGCGCGGTAGCCCTTCTCGAGTCGCAGGGCGTCGATCGCGCGGTAGCCGCCGGCCACCAGCGCATGAGCCCGGCCCGCCTCCCAGAGCGTGTCCCACAGGACTGCCCCGTACTCGGACGGCGCGTAGAGCTCCCAGCCAAGCTCGCCCACGTAGGTGACCCGGACCGCGAGCAGCGGCACGTTGCCCACGGTGACCTGGCGCGCCGTGAGGTACGGGAACGCGGCGTCGGAGACGTCGTCGGTGGTCGTGGCCGCCAGGATGTCGCGCGCCCGCGGGCCCCACAGCCCGAACGCCACGCGCGCCGAGGTCAGGTCGTTGATCAGCACCGAGCCGTCGGACGGCAGGTGCTTGCGGATCCAGGCCGTGTCGTGGTTGCCGAACGCGGTGCCGGTGACCAGCAGGAACCGATCCTCGGCGGTGCGGGTGACCGTGAGGTCGCACTCGATCCCGCCGCGCCGGTTGAGCAGCTGGGTATACGTCACCGAGCCGACGGGCCGGTCGATGTCGTTGGCGCACAGCCACCCCAGGAGCACCGCCGCTCCGGGGCCCGTGACCTCGATCTTGGCGAACGAGCTCTCGTCGTAGAGCGCGGCCGTGGTCCGGGTCGCGATCGCCTCGGCGCCGATGGCCGGGCTCCAGTGCTCGCCCGCCCAGCCGCGCGGCCGGAGCGCCTCGAGGGACGCCGCCTCCGCGACACCCGCGCCGGCCTCGTTGGGCGCGAACCAGTTGGGCCGCTCCCAGCCGCTCTTCTCCCCGAAGACGGCGCCGAGCGCGTCGAGCCGCGAATACGCCGGTGAGAGGCGGAGGGGCCGCCCCGCCGCGCGCTCCTCGTTGGGGTAGTGGATGTCGTAGTACGTGGCGTAGTTCTCGTACGCCTTGGCGAGCGTGAAGGACCGGCTCCGGTACTGCGGGCCGAAGCGGCGGATGTCCATCTTCCAGAGGTCGAGCTCCGGCTCGCCGTCCACGATCCAGGACGCCACCTGGCGCCCGATCCCGCCGGCACCCGCGATCCCATGGGCCGAGAAACCGGCGGCGACGAAGAACCCGCGCACCTCGGACTCGCCGAGGATGTACTCGTTGTCCGGCGTGAACGCCTCGGGCCCGTTGATCATCTTCGTGACCTGGGCGTCGGCCATGGCAGGCACCCGGCGGATGGCACCGTCGAGGATCTCCTCGAAGCGCGGCCAGTCGGGCTCGAGCAGTCGGTTGTTGAAGTCGGCGGGGATGCCTGCGATCGACCAGGGTGCGGGGTTGCGCTCGTAGCCGCCCATCAGGAGGCCGCCCGACTCCTCGCGGAAGTAGACGAGGTTGTCGGGATCGCGCAGCTGGGGCAGGTCCCGGGTGACGCCCTCGATGGGCGCCGTGAGCAGGTACTGGTGCGCCATCGGGATGAGCGGGACCGTGACCCCGGCGAGGCGCCCGATCTCGGCCGCGTACATGCCGCCCGCATTGACCACGATGTCGGCATCGAACGAGAACGGCTCGCCACGGTGGTCACCCGAGACGCCGGTGACCCGGCCGTCCCGCAGGTGGATCGCGTTCACCCGGTGGTGGTTCAGGATCCGGGCGCCGCGCTTGCGCGCGCCCGCGGCCAGCGCGAACGCGAGGTTGGACGGGTCCAGCCAGCCATCGGTGGGCAGCCAGACGGCGCCCCGCACGCCATCGGTCGTCATCAGCGGGAAGCGGTCCTGCGCCTCCTTGGGCCCGATCAGCTCGATCGGCAGGCCGAACGTGCGCGCCCATCCAACCTGGCGATGGAGCTCCTCGTGGCGGGCCGCCGTGGAGGCGAGGCGCAGCGAGCCAACCTCGTGCCACGAGGGATCGACGCCGGTCTCAGCGGCCAGCCGGCGGTACAGGTCCACGCTGTACATGAGCATCCGGGTGAGCGTCGTGGAGCTGCGCAGCTGGCCGACCAGGCCCGCGGAATGGAAGGTGGAGCCGGATGTGAGCTCGGCGCGGTCGAGCAGGACGATGTCGGTCCAGCCGCGTTCCGCGAGGTGGTAGGCGATCGACGTCCCGCCGACGCCACCGCCGATGATCACCGCCCGCGCGTGCTCGCCCATCCGCCGCCGATCCTCCTGCCAAGCCCGATCGGCGCAGCGTAGCGGTCGCGGGCGCACGCCGGGAGGCCGTCGCGACCGGCGCGCCCGCGTTCGCCGCCTGCGGATCCGGGATCGCGCTCAGTGGCAGGTGCCCGACGCCTCGTCGATGACCGCCCCGTCGGGGCCCAGGAACCGTGCGGTCCAGCCCCCATCGGAGAGCGTGACCTCCACGAGCCCGTACACGGTGCTCCTGCGGACGACCGAGTTGGGGACGGCCTTCCCGAAGCCGCGCAACGCGCCGCCCCCGGTGCCCACCACGAGCTCGGTCACGCCGGTCGCCGGATCCGCCTTGCCGTTCGCGTCCTGCGGCGCGAAGCGCTCGTAGTCGTGCTCGTGACCGTTGAGCGCGAGGTCCACGCCACCGTCCGCGAGCAGGCTCCAGAGCGCCGACATCGAGGAGGACCCGTGGTGGTAGCCGCTCGAGAACCGCGGATGGTGGTAGAGCGCCACCGTGCAGGCGGTCGGGCTGGACGCGAGATCCGCCGCCAGCCAGCGGGCCTGCGGCGAGCCGGCCCCGCAGCCCCCCGCCACGACCCCGCAGTTGGAGTCCAGGACGATCACGTGCCACGACCCGAGCGTGTCCGAGAAGTAGGTCAGGCCGTCTCGGGCGACCGCCTCGCCCATGTAGGCGCGGAGGGGCGCACCGGCATCGGTCAGGTCGTCGTGGTTGCCGCTGACCGCCCACCGGATCCGGTCGCGCACCTGGCCCCATGACGCACCGAAGCAGTCCCGCAGCTCGGCTGCGGTGCCACGGCTGTAGGCGGTGTCGCCGAGAGTGGCGATCACGCCCGGCAGCTGGGCCGCGAGGGCTCCGGTCGCCTCGTCGCCGGAGGCGCCGCAGCGGGCGATGTCCCCAACCGCCAGCAGGACCGCCGGCGAGGGCGTGGCCGCCGGAGATGCAGCTGCCGCGGAGGCGGCCGGAGCCCGCGATGGCGCCCCCATCGAGGGTGCCGCCGTACCCGGCCGAGCGCCCGTGGGAGCCGGTGTGGACATCGCTGCCGGCGTGGGCGTCGCAGGCGTGTCGCCGCGGCCCGGCGCATTCGGATCGAGGAGGACCAGGAGCCCGGCGAGCGCGAGGATCGCTCCGGCGCCGGCCACCACGGCGGCGGCGATCGTGCGCAGGTGCCGGCCGGCCGGCCGCGTCGTGCTCATCGCGGGAGCCTACCGCCGATCCAGCCGGGGGCAGGCGTGGCGCCCGTGCCGGCTGTCAGCGGCGGGCCTGCCCGCGCGCCGATCCATCCGCGGGCAGGCGTGGCCCGCGCGCCGGCCGTCAGCGGCGCACGATCCCCGGTCGCTGGTCCGGCCTCCCCCACCAGCCGCCCGCCGCCGTCTCGAGGGCTCCCGAGACGTCGAACACCGTCGCCTCGTCGTACGGTCGCCCGACCACCTGCACGCCCATCGGCACCCCGTTGGAGGCGATCCCGGAGGGCACCGCCATCACCGGCCGCCGGGCCAGCACGTTGAACAGCGGCGTCAGCCCGCCCATGAGGTAGAACGGCAGCTCGGCGCCGTCCACCACGCACGCGGTGTCGGTGTAGTCGTCGTCGGCCAGCCAGCCGGTGGTCACCAGCGTCGGCAGCAGGAAGGCATCGAAGCCGCCGATGGCAGCCTGCACGATCCCGTCGATCTCGGCCTCGAGCTTGAGGCCTCCGTAGAACCCGGCTGCGGCGAAAGCGGCATCCGCCTTGGCGCGGAACGCCCGGACGTACGCCGTCAGGAGGTCTTCCCGACCCTCCGCCACCTCGTCCACCGACGGCCCCATGATCGCCCCGTAGTGCGCGAACGCCGCACGCGCCAGGAGGTCCATGGAGACCGGCAGCGTCACCTCCTCCACGTGCGCCCCCATCGAGGCGAGGGACGCCGCCACACGCTCGACCGCCGCCGCGATCTCGGGCTCCACGGGGGTGTCGCCCATCGTGCGGGCCCAGGCGATCCGCCGGCCGGCGATCCGGCCCGCGGCCCCGTCCGCCGTGACCGGACCCGGAAAGGGCAGGCTCACAGTGTCCACGGGATGGCTCCCGGCGATCACGTTCTGGAGCAGCGCCACGTCGGCGACCGTGCGGGCCATGGCCCCGTCGTGGCAGTAGGTGTCGAGGTTGAAGGGCGGCAGGGCGGGGACCCGCCCGTACGGGGACTTGTAGCCCACGACCCCGCAGAGCGAGGCCGGCAGCCGGATCGACCCGCCGATGTCCGAGCCCGTGGCCAGCGTTGCGGTGCCCGAGGCCAGCGCGGCACCGGACCCGCCCGACGAGCCGCCCGGGGTGATCGCCAGGTTCCACGGGTTCCTGGTCACGCCCCAGAGGCGTGAGTGCGTGAAGCCCGCAGCGCTGAACTCCGGGGTCGCCGTCCGGACGTGCGCCACCGCTCCCGCCGCCAGGATCCGCTCCACCACGGGGTGGGTGACGTCGGCGACGTCGTCCTCGGTCAGGAGCGACCCCATCTGGAGCGGCTCGCCGGCGATCGGCTGCTCCTCCTTGAGCGCGACGGGGAGCCCCTCCAGCGGCCGAGGATCGCCGCCGCCACGACCCGCGTATCGCGCCTCGGCCTCGCGGGCGGCGGCGAGCGCGGCCTCCCGGCGAACCGTGACGATGGCGTTGACCTGCGGCTCCACGCGCTCCGCCTGCGCCAGGACGGCGTCGAGCAGCTCCAC
>JBAXFC010000044.1:0-13283 GCA_037140135.1 Chloroflexota bacterium | reverse complement strand
GGGCCGCCGCGGCCCTGGTCGCCGGTGCGATCTTCGGTGCCACCCAGCGAGCCCCCGTCACCTGGTCCTGGGCCGCGGCGGCCCCAGCTGCCGTGCTCGTCGCCGTGGGGACGTTCGCCGGGCCGGTCGCGGGAGTCGGCGTGGCGTGCGCGTCGGTCGGCTCGCCGGTCCTGTGGGCTGTCGTCGGAGCCGCGGCCGTGGTCGCGGCCGTCGCCATGCTGGGCAACCTCCTCGCGGTGCGCCGTATCGACGTCGGCCTGCGGCGACCCGCCAAGGCGGCCATCCGCCTTGCCTGGACCGGCGGCCTCGCCCTTGCCGTCATCTCCGTCGCGGGCGTCCTCCTGTTCGTGCGACCGGCCTTCGGGCTGCCCACCCTCGACACAGGCGGGGTCGGCTTCCTCGTTCCGGCAATCCTGTGGTCCATGGCCACCGCCATCGCCGACGAGATGGCCTTCCGCGGCGCCCTGCAACTCTGGCTCGCCCGGACGCTGGGGCCGTGGCCTGCCGTCCTGGGCCAGGCCGCGATCTACGGCGTGACCTGGGGAGTGGGGGAGGGGTCCCCGGTCGTCGGCGTGCTCGCCGCGTGCGCGGCACTCGTCCTCGGCAGCCTCGTGGTGCGCACGCGGTCACTGCTCGTGCCGCTCGCCTGGCACGCCGCGTTCGGCATCGGCCTGTACGCGCTCCTGGCCTGCCGCGTCGCCGGCTGACGGCGCGCCCGAGCCGCCGGTGGGGAGCCGCGAGCGCGCCTTCGTCCGACACCACACCACGGTCCGGCCCGTTCCCGGGCTCGAGGAGGTGCGCCTGCACCTTGCCGACGAGGTGCTGCCACTCTGGCACGCGCTCGCGGTGGAGAC
Organism: Chloroflexota bacterium; assembly: GCA_037140135.1. Lineage (GTDB taxonomy): Bacteria > Chloroflexota > Limnocylindria > Limnocylindrales > CSP1-4 > CAIXZV01. Next base: position 12,429 of record JBAXFC010000044.1, on the reverse strand, counting down.
CGGCGACCCGGACACGCCGCTGCCGTACTGGGCGTTCGCCTGGGTCGGCGGCCTCGCCATCGGCCGCTACCTGCGGGATGATCCCGGCGTCGTCGCCGGTCTGCGCGTCCTCGATCTCGCCTCGGGGTCCGGTCTGTGCGCCGTCAGGGCCGCCATGGCCGGTGCCGCGGAGGTCACGGCCGTCGACATCGACCCGTACTCGGCCGCGGCGATCGCGCTCAACGCCCGAGCGAACAGGTGTTCTATCGCCGTGCTGACCCGGGACATCCTCGACAAGGAGCCCCCGCCATGTGACGTCGTCCTTGCCGGCGACGCGTGGTACGAGGCCGGTCTGGCCGCGAGGGTCACTCCCTGGCTCCGTGCGGCGCAGCGGCGGGGGAGTCGCGTGCTGGTGGGGGACGCCGGGCGGCGATACCTGCCGCTCGAGGCGCTCGAGGAGCTGGCGTCGTACGAGGTCCGGACCACGACCGAGCTGGAGGACCTCGCCCTGAAGCGGGGACACGTCTTCGCCCTGGTCGATCGGGGCTAGATTCATGGCGATGCCCGCCAGCACCTGCAGGAGCGCGAGATGACCGACACCTGGGATCCGGCCCTGGCCACGCGCCAGACGCGCTGCGAGCGCTGCGGCACCACATTCGGTTGCCGGAACCTGGGCGAGACCGGCTCCTGCTGGTGCTCCCTGGAGGAGTTCCGCCTGCCGGTGCCCCTGCCGGAAGGCGTCGGCCCCTACGGTGACTGCCTCTGCCCGCCGTGCATCCGGGAGGTCGCCGCCGAGCTGCGAGCACTGGGGCACGGGCCGGCCGCGGGTTGACTCGCGGCGCCTGACGGTCAGCTCTGACCCCGGGAGTGCCCACTCACCGCGTGCTGATGCTGAGAGGCGCTGGCTTGACGGACGCGCCCTCCATTCTTACTGTGTGCGGTAAGAATGGAGGTGTGGCGTGCGCATCACGTCCAAGGGTCAGGTGACGATCCCGCAGGAGATCCGCGAGCGGATGGGCCTGCTGCCCAACACCGAGGTCGAGTTCATCGTGGACGGCGACCTGGTCATGCTGGTCAAGGCGGTCGAGTCGAGACGGCCAACGAGGGGCCAACTCGTCGTACGGCACCTCCGGGCACACGGTGGCCGGATGACGATGACCACCGACGAGATCATGGCCCTCACGCGGGGTGAGCCCTGATGCCGGTGCTGGTGGACAGCAACGTCCTCATCGACATCCTGGGCGACCCGGGGCCCTGGACGGCCTGGTCCGCAGACGCGCTCGCGGCGATCGCCGAGGAGCACGAGCTTGTGATCAACCCCGTTGTCTACGCAGAGATCGCCGTCGGCTATGAGTCGATCGAGGAGTTGGAGGCTGCAATTCCCACCAGCCTGCTGCGTCGCGAGGAGATCCCGTACCCGGCCGCCTTCCTGGCCGCAACCTGCTTCCGGGACTACCGGCGCCGTGGTGGCATTCGAACCGGCGTGCTGCCGGACTTCCTCATCGGCGCCCACGCAGCGGTTGCCGGCCTTCGGCTTCTGACGCGCGACGCGCGCCGGTTCCGCACGTACTTCCCGACGCTCGACATCATCGCGCCGGGGTGAGCCCGCCCCTGCCCAAGGGCTCCCCCACGCTCCCCTGGCACTTCCGATAAGGTCAGTTATGTCGCCTATCGGTGCGTGTCAGACGATCATCCGTTGTGACGTCCCGTAGAAGTGTCCCGAACACGGGTACCGGCTCCCCACCTTCGTCGTGGGCAGGAGCCGCGACTCCGGAGGCGACGCCCCGCGCCGCTCGCCCGTGGGGCGATCAGGCCCGCAGGTGCGCAAGGACCGCGAGGACCCGGCGGTGGTCGTCGGGCGCCGGCAGGAGCTCGAGCTTCGAGAAGATGCTCGCGATGTGGGCCTCGACGGTCTTCGGCGCGACGAAGAGCCTCTCGCAGATCGCCTGGTTCGAGCGGCCCTCGGCCATCAGGGCGAGCACCTCGCGCTCGCGCTCGGACAGGTCGTCGAGCGGGACCCGAGCACGTCGGCGGCCGACGAGCTGGGCCACGACCTCGGGGTCGATGACGGACCCGCCACGGGCGATCCGGCGGATGGCGCCCGTGAAGTCGTCGAGGTCGTCCACCCGGTCCTTGAGCAGGTAGCCCACGCCGCCCGCCCCGTCGGCGACGAGGCGCAGGGCGAAGGTCGTCTCGACGTACTGCGAGAGGACGAGGATCCCCACGTCCGTGCCGTGCTCGGCGCGGATCGCCTCGGCGGCCCGGAGCCCCTCGTCGGTGTGCGTCGGCGGCATCCGGATGTCCACGATCGCCACGTCGGGCTTGTGCTCGCGGACCGCGGCGAGGAGCCCCGCGGCGTCGGCGGCCTGGGCGACCACCTCGATCCCAGCCTCGGTGAGCAGGCGCGCGATGCCCTCGCGCATCAGCAGGGAGTCGTCGGCCAGCACCACGCGGAGCGTCATGCCCAGCCCGCCAGCGCCCGGATCGCCGCACCCGACAGCTCATCCTTGGGCACAAAGCCGAGCACGCGGCTGCCCGCGAGGCGGCGGCCGTAGTCGCTCGCGAGGCGGCTGGAGGTGAGTACGACCAGCGGCGGCGGCCCCGAGATCGCGAGCCGCCTCGCGACCTCGAAGCCCTCGAGGTCTGGCAGTCCCACGTCGAGCAGGACGAGGTCGGGGCGGAGCGCCCGCGCTGTCTCGAGGCCCGATGCGCCGTCGGCGGCCTCGCCGACCACCGTGAAGCCCTCGGCCTCGAGCAGGGCGCGGGCCTGGGACCGGAACGCGGCGTGGTCGTCGACGATGAGCACGGTGGTCATGCGTGGATCATCCGCCCGGACTGGGGCCCCGCCTACAGGGCTGACCCTGAGACCGGCGGCGATCCCCGCGATCACGAAGCGGCCTCCAGGGGCGGCGGGTCGGTGGCAACCATGGGCGGGGCCGACGGGATGCGCGCCACGACCCGCGTGCCGGCGCCGGCCGGGCTGACGACCTCGAGCGTCCCGTCCGCGGCGGACACCCGATCGAGCAGGCCGCGCAGCCCGGACCCGGTGAGGGGGTCGGCGCCGCCCCGGCCGTCGTCGGCGACCTCAACCGTGAGGGTCCCGTCCCGCCACGAGGCGCGCACGGTGACCGCATCGGCCCCGGCGTGCTTGGCGACGTTGGCGAGCGACTCGGACACGACGAAGTAGGCGATCGCCTCGACTGCGGGCTCGAACCTGGCGTCCGGGTCGATGTAGACCGTGACGGCCACGGGGGACCGTGCCGCGAGCGACTCGACCGCAGCGTCCAGCCCCGCGGAGGTCAGGATCTGCGGGTGGATGCCGCGGGCAAGCTCCCGCAACTCGGCCAGCGCCGCCTTCGCCTCGGCCGACGCCTCGTCGAGGCTGCGCGCAACTGCCGGGTCGGCGTCGTTGCCGAGCTGAGTCCGCGCGAGGCGCAGCGCGAGCGTCAGCGCCACGAGCCGTTGCTGGGCGCCGTCATGGAGGTCGCGCTCCACGCGCCGTCGCTCGGCGTCCCCGGCGGCGACGATCCGGGCCCGGGACGCGCGCACCTCCGCGAGCTGCGACTCCACCTCGGCCGTGAGCCGGTCGTTCTCGACGGCCAGCCGCATCGCGCTCGCGACCGAGGCGACCAACCCCGGCTCCTCGAGGAGCGCCGCGTCGTGGATGATCGCGGCCTCGGCGACGCCGTCGCGCTCGAGCAGGGTGACCGCCTGGCCCGCGCCGTCCCCTGGCAGCTCCGCCGGTCCGCCTGCCGCGTCGATGAACCGGTCCCCCGCCGGCGACCAGTAGGCGATCCGGAGCGTGGGGTCGCCGAGGGCGTTGGACAGAGCATCGCGCAGGCGTGCGGGCGTGGGCGTCTGCCCCAACTCGACGACGAGGTCGGCGATGCCGCCGCGCGCGAGCCGGGCGCGGAGCATCACGGCCAGGACCGCGATGGGGATTGCGATCTGCGCCGCGAAGATGAGGTCGTCCAGCCACTCGAGCGAGGTCCCCGACGACAGGAAGATCCACGAGGCCGACTGGAGCAGGATCGCGACCGCGCCGACAAGGACGGGCGCCATCTGGCGCCTTGCAGGGCCGCTGGACCGCAGCCAGCGCCGGCCCAGCGCCGCGACCAGGAACACGGAGCCAAGCGAGATCAGGATCCGCTGGACCGTGTCGATCACGTGCGCGGCGCCCGCGTCGGCCGCGACGCCCAGGGCGTTCAGGCCGTTCTCGGGCGCCAGGAAGAGGAGCCAGATGAACTCGAGCGGAACGGTCACGAACAGGAAGATCCCCACGATCGCGAGGTCGGAGCGAGACGTGAGGCGGCCGGTCGGGAACGCCAGCAGGAACAGGGCGAAGCCGGCGGCCCAGAGGTCCGTGAACCACAGGCCCACGGTGTACACGGCCGGAACCTGGGCCAGGGTCATCGTCCGCCCGAGGAGCCACAGGATCCCCACGGCGGTCATCAGCCGGCCCAGGCGGTTGGCCGGCCGCCGAGCCCAGACGAACGTGCCGCACGCGGCGAACGACCAGCCAACGAGGACTTCGAGGACGTTCCCGAGATCGAGCGGCGCGAGCAGGGCGTGGCCGCCCAGCATCCCGAGGCCGAGCGCGCCCGCAGCGAACAGGATCATGGCGCGGACCATCCGCATGGGGATCCCCGGTCGCGCCGTCGAGAGCGTGCTGGCCAACGGCCCTCCTCGAAAGAGGCATCGTCCCACACGGGCGCGGGATGCGACAGGGCCGGCCCCGATCCCCCGTCTCCAGGGATCCGTGGCCGGGGCGGGCGCTGCCCGCATCAGGGCAGGCCCTGACGTGCAACGCAGGCTGGCCCCGATGGCCCGCCGCCCGCGCTTCCGTACGGTTCGGCAGGAGGCAACGAGCCGACCGGCCGCCAGGCCACGACCGCACCGCTCCCCCAGAGCACGGCGTTCGACGTCGGCCGGCGCCACAGCCCCGACGGGCCAGAGGAGAACCGACGATGTCGACGTCCCCGACCATCGCCACCCACGTGGGCATCCCCGACGCTCGAGCCGCGGAGCCGCGGGCCTCGAGGGGTGCGCGAGCCCTCCGAATCGCCGGCGGCATCCTGGTCGGGCTGGTCGCCCTCGCCGTGGCCCTCGCGGCCTTCGGCGCTGCCATGCGCGCCCAGGTCCGGGCGATGCCCGCCCCGACGGGCGCGGCTCCGGTGGGCCGCACCGAGCTCGCCCTGACCGACGCGGGTCGGCCCGACCCGTTCACCGGCGACGGGCGCCCTCGCGAGCTGGCCGTCTGGATCTGGTACCCGGCCGTCGCCGGGTCAACGGGCCCCGCCGCCCCCTACCTCCCGCAGGCCTGGCAGGCCGTCGCCGACGGCGGCTTCCTGGCCCAGGACCCGGACGCGGTCCGGACCAGCGCGATCGCCGGCGCGCCGATGGATGGCCGACCCCCGGTCGTGATGCTGATGCCGGGCCTCGGGCCCGTCGTGGCCAACTACACCCCGCTCGCGGAGGACCTCGCGAGCCACGGCTACGCCGTCGTCGCCGTCAACCCGACGGGATCGGACCCGGCTGCGTTCCCGGACGGCCGCACCGTGGCCGCCACGGCAGCGGGCTCGCCCTCTGGCATGGACGTCCCCACGTGGTACGCGACGGCGGAGCGGGTCACGGACGTCTGGGTCGCCGACCTGGCGTTCGCGGCCAAGACCCTGGCCGCTGACCCGCCCGCCATCGGCGACCTCGACTTCTCCCACGTCGCCTACGTCGGCCACTCGCTCGGCGGCGCGGCGTCGTTCCAGGCATGCACCGACGACCCGCGCTGCGCGGCGGCCGTTGACCTCGACGGCACGCTCTGGACCCCCGTCCGGCACGACGGCGTCCGCGCCCCGAGCCTGCTCGTGCAGGCGGCCGTCCCCGACCCGTGCGAATCGTTCTGCGCGGCCGCAGCCGCGGACTTCGCGGCGGTGCAGGCCAAGGGGAACCTCGAGCGGGTGGTCATCGCCGGCAGCAAGCACACGGACTTCACCGACCTCGGGCTGATGTGGGGACCGCTGACCCGGATCGCGTCGCTGGGCTCCATCGACTCCGGTCGGATGACCCTGATCACCCGCGACCTCGTCCGGTCGTTCCTCGACGAGCACACGGGGCGCGCCCCGGCGGGCACGTTCGCCGCCGCCGCCGCGGGCTACGCGGAACTCCACTGACGCCCGGCCCAAACCGGAACCACCCGAGCGCTGGATCGGTCCGATCCGCGATCTCCAATGACGAGGAGGTGACATGGCGAACCTGTCGAGCACGGGCGCCGACCGCCGGCGGCCCGCTACCAGCGACCACGGCACCGGGACACCGGGGTACACCGGCGACAGGCGCCTGCCGCTCGCGGTCTGGCTCGGGCTGCGGGTGCGGCGCGACGTCCGGGGCCGGACGCGCTGGCTGCTGTACCCGGTCGTCGGCGTCCTCGCGCTGCTCGCCGTTGGCGGTCGCGCCGAGCGCGTCCTCGAGGCGACGGCCGGTGAGCCAGTGGCGGCCGCCGGTGAGCTGGTCGTCGTCGGCGGCCACAGGCAGTTCATCGCGTGCGGCGGCACCGGGAGCCCGACCGTCGTCCTCGAGGGCGGCCTCAGCCAGAGCTCGGCCTACTTCGCCCGCAACGCCCAGCGCGATCGACGCACGCGCAGCAGGCCTGGCGGCCGTGCCGGCCGTGCTCCTGGCCGGTTCGCCAGCGACCGCCGCGACACCTGCGACCGGCGACTGGGCGCCGCTCACGACGTCCTCGACGCCGTTCCAACCGGACTTCTTCGAGGACGCCCTGGGCATGGAGCGTGGCGCTGACGGCCTGATCCACGTCTGCGGCTGGTTCGTCGATGCAGGCGGCGACCCCACCGCCGACTACCTCGCGGTCTCCGACCCGGCCACCGAGGGGTGGCACGGGCTCGGCAGCAACGGGTCGGGTGACGGGGCGTTCAACGGCCCGATCTACTCGATCGCGTGGTACCACGGGACCCTCTTCGCCGGCGGCGCTTGAACCGTTCCGTGCGTTTGATGGAGGCTCTGGGCCAGGTCGGCTTGCGGACCCTGAACTCCTCCCGGGTCGTCGTCGCTGGCAAGCCAGAGGCAGAGACGATCGACAGGTTCGGGCCGCAGCGGCGATCCCCGCTATCGTTCCTCGCGCGCGGGCGCTCGAGTCGCTCGCCCAGAAGCCCGAGGGAGCAGATGATCAGCGACTTCAAGACATTCCTGACCAAGTCCAACGCCCTGGCCCTGGCCATCGGCGTGATCATCGGCGGCGCGCTCGGCGCAGTGGTCAACTCACTCGTCAACGACATCATCATGCCGCCCATCGGCATGCTCCTGGGCAAGGTGGATTTCAACGCGCTGAAGGTCGTCCTGCAGGAGGGCGTCGGCGTCAAGGGAGACGCCAGATACGTTGCCGAAGTGGCCATCCGCTATGGCGCGTTCCTGAACCTCGTCATCGCGTTCATCGTGGTCGCGTTTGTGGTGTACATGATCGGCAAGGCGCTGATCAAGGAGGCGCCCGCCGCGCCGGCCGAGCCGTCGGACGAGGTCAAGCTGTTGACCGAGATCCGCGACGAGCTGCGCAAGCGCGGATCGTGATGGCGATGCCGGGCTGATCCCGCTCGTCACGGCGATCAGAGGGGCGGCCGGGTTCCACGCGGGAGACCCCACCTCCATCGACCGGATCAGCCGCGATGCACGACAGCCCCGCCGATCATCGTCATGACCACGCCGATTTCGGCCAGCCGCTCCGGCGCCGTCTCCACGGGATCGGCGTCGAGGACCACGACGTCCGCAAGCTTGCCAGGCTCCAGCGAGCCGACGACGTCGTCCACGAAGAACGAACGCGCCGCCTCGATCGTGTAGGCCCGCAAGGCCGTGCCGATGTCCAGCCGGTGGTCCTCGCCCACAACAGCCCCGGCGGACGTCCGCCGCAGCACGGCGCTCGAGAGCGTGTCCATCGGCCGGTAGCTCGCGACGGGCCCATCCGTTGAGATGGTGAAGCGAACCCCGGCGTCGATGAGCTCCCGGTACGGCTGGAGCTGGTGCGCGCGCGGGCCCATCGAACGGCGCCAGTCGTCGCCGGCGTCCCAGAGGTAGCGCGGCTGGCCAACGACAACCACCCCGAGTCGCGCCATCCGTTCCACCTGGTCGGGACGAGGACCGCCGCAATGCTCGATGCGGAACCGTGGATCGGGCCGGGGATCAGCCGCCGCGGCGGCCTCGAAGGCGCCGAGGACCCGGTCGATGGCGCGGTCGCCCTGGGCGTGGACGCCCACCTGCCAGCCTGCGACGTGGGCCGCCACGACGGCCGCGTCGAATTGCGCGTCCGACGCCCAGTAGAGCGAGCCCGTGAACTCGCCATCAGCACCGTAGGGCTCGCGGAAGCACGCGGTCCCGCCGGTCAGCGAGCCATCCGCGTAGAACTTCATCGGCCCGATTGCCAGCCGGTCGTCACCGATCCGCCCCACGATGCCCAGTGCCGCGTAGGCCTCCTGCTGGGATGAGATCGGCATGGCCGTCGTGCGCACCGTCAGGAGGCCGCGACGGCGGGCCAGATCGTAGCCCTCCATCTCGCGCCGGGTGACCTGGGCATCGCAGATCGAGGTGATCCCCACCGTCAGGTAGGCCCGGCATGCCCGGTCGACATCGGCCACGACCTCCTCGAGCGGCGCGTCGTCGTGGAAGCCCGGACCATGGTGGCCGATGTCCACGCCCGCCGGCACAACCAGCTGCTGCGCGGCATCGAACGCGTACCCGGTCAGTCGGCCCCGGTCATCGCGTCCGAGGTGGCCGCCGGCCGGGTCCGGGGTTGCGTCAGAGAGGCCGGCCCGCGCCAGGGCCGCTGTGTTGGCGAGGGCGTGGTGGCCACTCATGTGCGTCACCAGCACCGGGTGCACAAGGGTGGCGGCGTCGAGGTCCCGGCGCGTAGGCAGGCGTCCGTCGATGAAGGCCCGGTCGTTCATGCCTGCCGCACGGATCATGACGCCGTCCGGCGTCCGCTCGGCCACCTCGGCAACCCGGGCGACCAGCTCCGCGATGGAGGTCACCCCGGGCGACCGGACATCGAGCTGGCCGAGCTCCTGCCCGGTGAACGAGAGATGGTTGTGGGCGTCCACGAAGCCCGGCAGGACCGTGCAGCCCGCGAGGTCCACGGCCTCGGCGTCCGGTGCGAGCTCGACAGCCTCGGCGGTCGAGCCCACGAACGCGATCCGCTCGCCGTCCACCACCAGTGCCTCCGCAACGCTCCCGCCAGGGTCCATCGTCCGGACACGCCCGCCGGTGTACACAGTTCGACCCATGGTGACCTCCGCCCTGCAGGCCGGCCTGACCGGCCGTCGCCACTCTAGTCGGTTGCGGACGGCCCGGTGTACCCCGTGGCGGGATGTGCCTGTCCTGCACAGCCGTTCAGGATCGTCGGTCGTGGGAAAGGCCGCTGGCGGGAGCAACGCGGCGACGCCATGGGTCCTCGAAGGGCTGCTGCCCGCGTCGGACACGTCCGGCGGGTCTTCGCCCCCCCGCTGTTGACACAACCCCGGCAGCAGGACGTAGCGTCGGGCGACCGGGTCGTCCGGCCCCATGAGGTTCCCCGATGCGCCACCCACTCCCCTTCCCCGCCGCCGTGCTGGCCGTACTCCTGGCCGTTTCGCCAGCGACCGCCGCGACACCTGCGACCGGCGACTGGGCGCCGCTCACGACGTCATCGGCGCCGCTCCGCTCCTCCCTCTTCGAGGACGTGCTGGGCATGGAGCGTGGCCCGGACGGCCTGATCTACGTCTGCGGCTGGTTTCTCGATGCGGGGGGCGACCCTACCGCCGACTATCTCGCGGTCTACGACCCGGCCACCGAGGGGTGGCACGGGCTTGGCAGCAACGGGGCCGGCAATGGGGCCTTTGACGGCCCGGTGTATGCGATGGCGTGGTACCACGGGACGCTCATCGTCGGGGGCAGCTTCAGCGACGCGGGCGGCATGGCCACTGCCGACAACCTGGCCGCCTGGACGGGCAGCACCTGGACCAGCCGCCTGAGCGTGGGCCACGCGCTGTCGCCATTCAACGACGCTGTCAACACGCTGGCCGTCGCCGGCGACTCCTTGTACGTCGGCGGGGACTTCACCAACGCATCCGAGCTGGGTGCTGGTGACGCCATCGTGCGCTGGAACGGGCGAGACTTGTCCACCGTGGCCCCTGTTGCAGCCGCCGATGGCCCCTTCGCCGGAGGTACCTCGGTTGGCGACATCGCCACGACGGCTGACGGGCGCCTCTGGGTGGTGGGCGCCAACGGCGCGACGACGCTGGTTGCCGCGTGGGATCCCGGGGCCGCGATGTGGTCGGGCCTTGGCGGCCCGGCCTTCGTGTCCAACGCGGGCTTCGCATACACGGTCGCCGTCAACGCAACCGGCACCGCCGTGACCATCGGCGGCAGCTTCTTGGACTGGGGCGGCGCTGCAACTGCTGACGGAGTCGCCCGCTGGAACGGCACGGCCTGGTCCGGCCTCGGGAGCAATGGCGCGGGGGATGGCGCGCTCGCGGTGGGAACTGTTTCTGACCTGCGCTACTACGGGACCAGCCTGCTCGTCGCGGGCAACTTCACCGGCCCGTCCCAGGACCTCGCTGCCTGGAACGGGAGCAAGTGGCTCGCGATGGGCACCGACGCGCCGGGCATCCTCCATGGCATCCTGCCCGTGGGTCGCGTCCTCTATGCCGGGGGCTCCTTCAGCAACATGGGTGGCCATGCCTCGGCCGACTCGATCGCCGCCTATGGCCTGGCCGCCCCGCCCTCCGCGCCGCGCAGCCTCGCGGCGGCCGCGGGCAGCAAGCGGATCACGCTGTCCTGGGCTGCACCGGTGATGACCAACGGGGCGCCCGTGATGGACTACGTGGTGCAGTACCGCAAGGCGGGCACCACGCCCTGGAAGACGTTCGCGGACGGGGTGCGGACCACCCGCTCGGCCGCGATCACCGGCCTCACAAAGGGGGCGACCTACCAGGTGCGCGTGCTCGCGGTGAACGACTGGGGCACGGGAGCGACGAGCGCCGTGCTCAGCCGGAAGGCCGGATAGCCGCTCGGGCCGTCGCTGCGCCCACCAGCATCGCGAGCGCGGCCGCGTCCGTCACCGTGGGCCGGGCGGGGAGCGCGACGACGGTCACGTCGGCAGCACCGGGACGGGCACAGGCGGCGACCCACGCGCCCGCCGCCGGCCAGACCGTGACGCGGCTGCCATCGGCGGTGCGCGCGTCTTCGACGGCGCCCGCCGGAACCTCGAAGAAGGATGCCGGAACCTGGCGCCAGGCCATCACGCCGGCGTCCTCGATCGTCGCCTCGGCAAGCACCTGCGCGAATGACACGGCATCGCGTGATCGGGAGGCTGCAGGTGCGGTGCCGGGATCGAACATGGAGTCGGGCGGCCCTCGGACGGTCGGTGGCGATCGGTGGTGATCGCTGACCCTCGGGGCATCGGGCGCGCACGCAGGACGCGGCAGGGCCGATGGTCCCGCAACTCCGTGCCCTCGTGCCCTCCAGCCCCTGGCGCCCTGATCAGGGTCACCCCCGGAACCCGGACGGCACCGTTCCGGCCGATGGCTACAATCTGCCCTGTGAACCGACCCCACCACGTGGCCAAGAACCTGCTGATGCTCATCGCCGGCGTCGTCTGGTGCCTCGCGGGCGGCATGGTGCTGATGGTCGGCCTGCCGCTCGAGTTCAGGCTGGCGCCCGAGCACCTGGTGCTTGTCCCCCTAGCGATCCTGATCGGCCTGGTCTTCTACTTCCTGGTCTTCTCGAAACTGGTCCACAAGCACACCCAGCGGATCCGGGACAAGGCGGAGGACCGCCTCCCCTTCTGGCAGTTCTTCAACCTGGGATCGTGGATCGTGATGCTGGTGATGATGGGCGGCGGCATGGCCCTGCGGATGTCGCACCTGCTGCCGGACTGGGCGATCGCGTTCTTCTACAGCGGCCTGGGCGTGGCGCTCTTCCTGTGCGGCGTCCGCTTCCTTGGCGTGTTCGCGCGCAAGGACGTGCTGGCCATGGAGCCGGAGCGACTCCGCGCCGACGGCTGACCAGCCGGCCATGCGACTCCTGCCCAACGTCCTGGCGCTCCTGGCGATTCCTGCGGCCGTGCTCGGCTACGCGCTGGGCGTGGTGATCATGACCGCCATCCCCGCCCCGGATGCGATCCACGGCTTCCTCGTCGCGTTCGGGCCACTGCTGGTGGCCGGGCTGTGCGTCCTGCCGATGATCATCCCCTTCTTCGACCGGATGGCGAAGCGGGACCTCGCCGCCGCGCCGGGGCGACAGCCGGGCGCCACGGCGGAGCCGGAGCCGGAGCCGGACCGCCCGGCGGCCGGACGCACGCCGAACCGCCGCAGGCCGAAGTCCGGCGATCGCCGGAGTGGCTGACCCGCGCGATCCTGCACCTGTCCGCCGCCTCCTGGTGGTGGACTTCGCGAACCTGGCCCACCGCGCCTATTT
>JBAXFC010000043.1:0-13338 GCA_037140135.1 Chloroflexota bacterium | reverse complement strand
GGTCTGGCTCGCGCAGGCCCACCGCGAGGTCCCGGCCGGAACGCCCGCGCCGTGGCGAGCGCGTTGGGCGGAGCAAGCGGCGCGGCACCGCCAGGGGCCGCCCCCGGTCACGATGCTGGACCCGGACGAGGTGGCCGTCCCCGAGACGCCGGCGATCGCAGCCGCGAACCGGACGACGGCGGCGCTGGCGCTCGAGCACACGCTGCGGGTGCTCGAGGAGCGCGCGGGCGCCTAGGAACGGGCGCCGTCGTCTAGACTCGGGGCGTCGCGCCCGGGCCCCCATAGCTCAGCGGATAGAGCAGCTGCCTTCTAAGCAGTTGGTCGCAGGTTCGAGTCCTGCTGGGGGCGCCAGATCCCTTCGCTCGTCGTCGTGCGCGCGGCACGCCGCGTGGACGTGGCACGCAGGTTCAGCCGCCGGCACCCGGATCCCGCGGGCGACCGCGCGCCGACCGGACCCACTGGGCCAGCCGCAGCACGAGGTCGGGCACCCACCGCAGGTAGAGCACGGCCAGGCTGAAGAAGGCCACGAGAGGGTGGGGGACACCCCAGCTGATCTCGTTGAGGACCATCCACTGCGCCATGCTCTCGGGCCGGCGCTGCCGGGGACGGGCGGGACGGGATCTGCGCGCGGGTCTGATCTTCGCTCGCATGCTGCCTCCTCGCGGCGGTGCCGGGATCGGCCTGGGCTGCCGTGCTGTCCTCGTGAGACGCCGAACCCCGGTCCTGCGTGACCCTCTGCAGGCCCGGTCCTGACGCTGCTGCGGCCCGCTACTTGATCATCAATGGGACCGTGCCGTCGCCGTCGTCCTCGGTCCAGGTGATGTCCGTCTCGGCCGACACGACGCCCGGGAACATGGTCACGAAGCGTGCGGTCATCTCGGCCGTCGAGCGCTTCTGCACCGCGCCGTGGACGTGGGCGACGCCGTGATCCACCACGACCTCGAACTTGTCGGGGTCCAGCCACATTGTCAGGATCAGGACCTCGCGGCGGATCGCCTCGGCCAGGTCGGCGTCCGTGAGGACGAAGGCCCGCACCAGGTCCGCCCGGGTGACGATCCCGAGGAGCTTGCCGTCGGCATCGACCACGGGCAGCCGGTTGACCTTGTGCTCGGTCATGATCTCGGCGACGGCGCGGATGGCCCGGAACTCGTCGATCACGAGCGCCGGCGACGTCATCAGCTCGCCGGCGGTGTGGGCATCCACCTTCGCCTGCTGCTCGCGTACCTGGCGCCCGGGGCCGAACAGGCGGGCAAGGGGCCGGCGGGACGCGGTGGGGCTGCCCGCCTCCCTGACCAGGATGTCGCCCTCGGAGACCACGCCCACGACGACGTTGGCGGCATCCACGACCGGGAGTCCGCTGACGCTGTGCTCCACCAGCAGCCGGGCCACTTCGTTGATCGGCGTCTCAGGTGTGACGGTGATGACATTGCGCGTCATCACCTGTGCGACGGTCTGCATCGTTTCTCCAGGTGAGGGTCCCCAGTCCGGTCATCGTGCGCCTTGCGGAGCCGGTACGGAGCGGCCGATTGGGCCCGACCTGACAGTCTGCGTGCCGCTGGGTCCCGAGCCGCCCGCGCGCCTGGATGTGCCGTCCGGCACGGGCCCTCCCCGACACGCCTCCATCGCAGAGTGGTTGAGGGACACCTTGTAATCGATTGCGCGGCCAGCATGCGCACGTGTCGGCGTGTCGGGCCGTTGGTCCCGGGACTCGGGACCGGGCGGCCCCCCGGTGGTCGCTATCTGCCCGGGACATAGGGGTCCCGCGGCACCCGATGGCCCGAGTCTGGGAAACTAGCCTTGCGATGACGGGTCCGAGAGGGCCCGGACCCCCAAGGTCAGGTACACGCGTCCGCGTCCTCGGCGCACTCCCATCGCTGCACTGGAGGGGTGGGCATGCCCGCTCTGCACACCAAACCGTCACCGCCCAGCGACGACAAGCGCTGGAAGATCGTGGAGACCCGGATGCGTCGCATGGGCGACCGTCCCGCGGCCCTGATCGAGGCCCTCCACGCCGCCCAGGAGGCCTTCGGCTACCTGGACGAGAACGCCCTCAACTACGTCGGTGACACCCTCGGCGTGCCGCACTCCCGCGTCTACGGCGTGGCGACGTTCTACTCCTTCTTCACGCTCAAGCCGCAGGGCGAGCACACGTGCGTCGTGTGCACCGGCACCGCCTGCTACATCAACGGGGCCAAGGAGATCCTCAACCGCCTCCAGCGCGACCTGGGCGTCAAGCCCAAGGAGACGACGGCCGATGGCAGGATCTCCGTGCTGACGGCCCGCTGCCTCGGCGCCTGCAGCCTGGCGCCGGCGGTGATCGTCGACGGCGAGGTCAAGGGCAAGATCGGGGCGGCCGAGCTGGTCGCCCAGCTGGAGGCGATGTGAGCGAGCAGACTGCCGCGCGGCCGGTCCGCCGCCGCGCCACCTCCCCCAACGGCGAGAGCGGTCACGACGGAGCCCGGGCGATCCGCGCCTCGGTCCACGTGTGCGAGGCCGCGTCATGCATGTCCGCGCAGGCCCACGAGATCACGGCCAGGCTGACCGAGCAGTGCGCAGCCGCCGGCCTCACCGACGTCATCGTCAAGCGCGTCGGCTGCCTCGGCCTGTGCGCTGCCGGCCCGCTCGTCGAGATCCCCGAGACCGGGGAGCTGTTCGCCAAGGTCAAGCCCGACGACCTGGGTGCCCTGCTCGGGGCGCTCAAGGACGTCAAGCCGGGCGCCACGCCCAAGCCCCAGGGCCCGTTCTTCGAGAAGCAGCTCCGCGTCGCGACCGAGAACATGGGTCGCGTCGATCCGGAGTCCCTCGACGACTACGTCGGCCGCGGCGGCTACGAGGCCCTGCAGCGCATCCTGTCCGAGATGACCTCCACCGAGGTTCGCGAGGAGATCACGAAGTCCGGTCTCCGGGGCCGCGGAGGCGCCGGGTACCCGACCGGGCTCAAATGGACCACCGTGGCCAAGGCCGAGGGCAAGCAGAAGTACGTCATCTGCAATGCGGACGAGGGCGATCCCGGCGCGTTCATGGACCGCTCCGTCCTCGAGAGCGACCCGTTCCGGGTGCTGGAGGGGATGGCGATCGCCGCCTTCGCCGTCCATGCCACGGAGGGCTACATCTACTGCCGCGCCGAGTATCCGCTTGCGGTGACCCGGCTCCGGACGGCGATCCGCCAGGCCCAGCGGTCCGGCTTCCTGGGCGCCAACATCGCCGACACCTCGTTCAACTTCGACATCCAGATCCGCCTCGGCGCCGGCGCCTTCGTGTGCGGCGAGGAGACGGCCCTGATCCAGTCGGTCGAGGGCAAGCGCGGCACCCCGCGGCCGCGGCCGCCGTACCCGGCCGTCGAAGGCCTGTTCGGCTGCCCCACGCTGATCAACAACGTGGAGACCTTCGCCAACGTGCCCGCGATCATGCGCAAGGGCGCGGACTGGTACGCCGGCATCGGCATCGGCAAGAGCAGGGGGACCAAGGTCTTCGCGCTCGCCGGGCGCATCGTGAACACGGGTCTCGTCGAGGTCCCGATGGGGATGTCGCTGCGCGAGATCATCTACGACATCGGCGGCGGGATCATCGACGGCCGCCCGTTCAAGGCGGTCCAGACCGGCGGTCCGTCCGGCGGCTGCATCCCCGCGGACTACCTCGACAACCCGGTCAGCTACGAGACCCTGATCGAGCTCGGCTCGTTCATGGGCTCGGGCGGCATGATCGTGATGGACGACACCTCGTGCATGGTGGACGTCGCCCGCTACTTCCAGGACTTCTGCCGTGACGAGTCGTGCGGCAAGTGCGTGCCGTGCCGGGTGGGCACCACCCAGCTCTGGATGCTCCTGGACAAGATCTGCCGCGGCAAGGCCGACATGGTGGACCTGGCCAACCTCGAGCGCCTTGCCAGGGTGGTCCAGCGGATGAGCCTGTGCGGCCTGGGCCAGGGCGCCCCCAACCCCATCTTCAGCACCCTTCGCTACTTCCGTGACGAGTACCTCGCCCACATCGTGGACAAGCGGTGCCCTGCCGGGGTCTGCGAGATCACCCAGCCGACGGAGGTGCCGGCGTGACCGTCTACACGCTCAAGATCGATGGCCGGGACGTCGCCGGCAACGAGGGCCAGACCATCATGGACGTGGCCGAGGAGAACGGGATCGACATCCCGGGTCTCTGCCACCTCCCCGGCATCCACGACCGCGGCGCCTGCCGCCTGTGCGTGGTGAAGATCGGCGGCTCGCCGCGCCTTGCGGCAGCCTGCGTGACCCGGATCGTCGAGGGCATGGAGGTCACCGCCCACGACGACGAGCTGCAGGAGTACCGCCGCTCCGCGACGGAGATGATCTTCCTCGAGCGCAACCACGTGTGCGCGGTCTGCGTCGCGAACAACCACTGCGAGCTCCAGGACATGTCGGCCGAGCTCGGCCTGACCCACTTCGAGCTGCCGCGGATCAATCCCAAGGTGGACGTGGACCTGACCCACAAGCTGTTCGGGCTGGACCACAACCGCTGCATCCTCTGCCTGCGCTGCGTCCGCGTCTGCGACGAGATCGAGGGGGCCCACGTCTGGGACGTGATGCACCGCGGCCTCGAGACACGGATCCAGGCCGACATGGGCGTCCCGTGGGGCGAGTCCACGACCTGCACCAGCTGCGGGAAGTGCGTCCAGGTCTGCCCGACCGGCGCGCTGTTCGAGAAGGGCCGGCCGGTCGCCTCCGGAACACGAGATGAGCGCCCGTTCCTTCCCTGGCTCCGGGTGCACCAGGAGGAGCGTGGGCTGTGAGCAAGCCGCGTGTTGCCACCGTCTGGCTGGACGGCTGCTCGGGCTGCCATATGAGCCTCGTCGACCTCGACGAGCGGCTGCTCGACATCTTCGCGCGGGCGGACCTGGTCTACGGGCCGCTCGTGGACGTCAAGGTCTTCCCGGAGAACGTGGACGTCTGCCTCGTTGAAGGCGCCGTGAGCTCCGAGGACGACCTCGAGCGGATCCACACCGTCCGGGCGCGGACCAAGGTGCTGATCGCCTTCGGCGACTGCGCCGTGACGTCCAACGTGCCCGGCATGCGCAACCCGATCGGGACCGGCCCGCTTCTCGAGCGCGCGTACCTGGAGAACGTGGACATCAACCCGATGATCCCCAACCGGATCGTCCCGCAGCTCCTGCCCACCTCGCAGCCGGTCAACCGGTTCGTGGACGTGGACGTGTTCCTGCCGGGCTGCCCGCCCAGCGCAGACCTGATCTACACCCTGCTCGACGACCTGCTGTCCGGACGGACCCCCGACGTCGCCGGCGCCCGGTTCGGGCGCTGAGGAGGCCGTACCGATGAGCCAGACCATCACCATCGACCCGGTCACCCGGATCGAGGGCCACTCCAAGATCACCATCCAGCTCGACGATCGCGGCGAGGTCGTGGACGCGCACTTCCACGTGACGCAGTTCCGCGGCTTCGAGCGGATCACGCAGGGGCGCCCGGTGCACGAGATGCCGGCCCTCATGGCGCGCATCTGCGGCATCTGCCCGGTCAGTCACCTGATCGCCTCGTCCAAGGCCGTGGACGACATCATGGCCGTGGAGCCCACGCCCACGGGCGCGGACCTGCGGCGCGTCATCAACCTGGGCCAGATCGTCCAGAGCAACGCGCTGTCGTTCTTCCACCTCTCGTCGCCGGACCTGCTGTTCGGGTTCGACGCCGACCCCGCCATCCGCAACATCGTGGGGGTCGCGCAGGCGAACCCGGGCCTGGCCAGGGATGGCATCGGCCTGCGCAAGTGGGGCCAGCAGATCATCGAGTGGCTGGGCGGCAAGCGGATCCACCCCACGGGCATCGTGCCCGGCGGCGTCTCCTTCGTGCTCACCGCCGAGGTCCGCGACCGGATCCTGGCCGGCGTCCCGGAGGCGATCGCCGCCACCGAGCGCGCCATCGCCTGGTACAAGTCCGACATGCTCAAGTGGGAGGAGGAGGCCGCCACCTTCGGCAACTTCCGCTCCGCGTTCATGGGCCTCGTTGACCGCGAGGGCAACGTGGACCACTACGGCGGCTGGATCCGCGTCATCGATGCGGACGGGCACCACCTGGCCGACAAGATCGATCCGAAGACGTTCAACGACTACATCGGCGAGGCCGTGGAGCCGTGGTCATACCTCAAGACGACCTACTGGAAGCCGATGGGCTACCCGGACGGCATCTACCGGGTGGGGCCGCTCGCACGGCTCAACGTGGCGGAGCGGTGCGGCACGCCGCGCGCCGACGAGGAGCTGGAGAAGTTCCGCTGGCGTGTCGGCCGGGTGGCCGGGTCCTCCTTCCACTACCACTACGCGCGCCTCATCGACACCCTGCACGCCATCGAGAGGATCGAGCAGCTGCTCCGCGGCCCCGACATCCTCGACAAGCACACGCAGTCAACGGCCGGCATCAACCGCAACGAGGGGATCGGCGTCTCCGAGGCCCCGCGCGGCACGCTGATGCACCACTACAAGGTGGACGACGACGGCCTGGTCGAGTGGGCCAACCTCGTGATCGCCACCGGGCACAACAACGCGGCGATGAACCGCGCCGTGCTCCAGGTCGCCCGCAAGCATGTGAAGGCGGACCGGCTCGAGGAGTCGATGCTCAACCGGGTCGAGGCCGTCATCCGCTGCTACGACCCGTGCCTCTCGTGCTCGACCCACGCCCTCGGGCAGATGGCGCTGCGCGTGCAGCTCCTCGCGCCGGGCGGCAACGTCCTGTCCGAGATCGTCCGGTGAGCAGCGCGGGTCGCACCCGGTGACCGGGCCGGCCGGTGACGGTGCTCGTGGTGGGCTACGGGAACCCGCTCCGCTCCGACGACGGGGTGGGGCCGGTCGTGGCCGACCTGCTGGCTGCGGATCCGCGGCTGGCCGGCGCGGTCGTGCGGTCGGGCCACCAGCTGACGCCCGAGCTGGCGTATGACGCTGCCGGGGCCCGGCTCCTCGTGCTCATCGACGCGGCCGACGGGCCGCCGGCCGGCGAGATCGGGATCCGGCGGATCGGGTCCGCATCGGGTGGGGATGGCGGGTCGGAGGAGACGGCGCCAGCGGGTCTGCCCGTGGGCGCCGGCGGCCCTTCGCTCACGCACCACCTCGATCCCGACGGGCTCCTCGGCCTTGCCCGAGCACTGTTCGGGTCGGCGCCCTCGGCCGTCGTGGTGAGCATCGGCGCGGGCTCGTTCGAGGTCGGGGAGACGCTGACGCCCGAGGTCGCCGCCGCGGTGCCTCGGGCGGTCGAGGTGGTCGCGGCGCTGGTGGGGGAGGATGCCCATGCATGAGGTGGCGCTGGTCGGCGACCTGGTGGACGCAGCGGTGGAGCATGCGGCCGGCCGGCCGGCATCGCTGGTCCATATCCGGTTTGCCAGCACGATCCCGGAGGACGTGCTGCGCCAGGCCTGGCAGATGCTCACGACCGGCACGCCGCTCGAGCACGCGGACCTGCTGGCCGATCCGGTCGCGGTCAGGCTCGCCTGCGACTGCGGCTTCGACGGCGTGCTCGAGCACGACGACGTGATCGGCCCGGGATCGGTGGTCTGTCCGTCCTGCTCGCAGCTGCGATCGGTGCCGGTGACCCCGGAGCTGGAGCTGCTCGAGGTCCGGTCCGCGCCGTAGCGACTGGGCGGTGGTTCAGCGGGGCTGCGGGCGTCTGCGGGAGGTCGGGGACGGTGACGGGCCGGGTCCCAGCCCTCGGGCGGTGGCCGTCCCCGAACGGAGACCCTCCCCGAACGGGGGATGACCCGAGGCGCTTCCGACCGGCCGGGCGGGACCTTCTCCCTATTGCGTTTCCCATCGTCGAGGCCGACAGTTCCGGCAGGGACGGCCGCCAGGCCGTCAGGACCGACGAGTGGGTGAGATGCAGCACAGCACGCATGTCTCCGTCCACGCCCGACCGGACACCAAGATCGCCGCCGAGCGTCCTGCGCGGCACGGCCAGTTCTGGGAGCCCGAGCCCACCAGCGCCCAGCGCCAGGTCGTCAAGCACGCGACGGCGCGCAAGCGGCGCCAGCACGACCGCGCAGAGGTTGATGACGTGGATTGACCCCATCGGCGATCATGGGGCCCGGATGAGCAGCCCCACGCGCGCCCGAACAGGGCGCACCCTCCGGGTCCTCGCGGTCGTCATCGGCATCGGTGCGGCGGTCGCCGCCTGGGCTCCGGCCCGGGTCGCGGCCGCCGGTCCGTTCACGGCGCCTGGCGAGGCTGTCGCGGTCCGGTCCCCGGTGTCGTCGTCTTCGGTCGCGGCCGGGGTCGCGGCCGGGGTCGATCCCGTCCCGGCCTGCACCACGGCCGATGACCCAGCCCCGTTCGCCACGTACGCGGATTGGGCGTCCACCCTCGTGGACACCCGCTACCGGCTCGCCCGCGGCTACGTTCCCCCGGGCCTGGTCTCCACGGCCATCGCCGGCACCAACGGCGGCCATCTCGTGCGCCGCCTGTTGGTTGCAGACCTGCGGGCGCTCGTGGCCGCCGCCCGGCGTGACGGCGTGACGATCCGGGTGGACTCGGGGTACCGGAGCCACGCCCGCCAGGCTGCCGTCTACGCCTACTACGTGCGATTGCTGGGTCCCGTGGACGGGGCGCTGCGGGCGGCCAGGCCCGGCCACTCGGAGCACCAGCTCGGGACCGCGCTCGACATCCGCAACACGGCAGGTGCGTACACCTGGATCGCCCGCTCCGGGTGGCGGTACGGCTTTGTCGTCTCGTATCCGAGGGGTGCGCGAGCAGTCTCCTGCTACCGCTACGAGCCGTGGCACGTCCGGTACGTGGGACGGGTGCGGGCCGCCGCGGTTCATGGCTCGGGCCTGGTCGAGCGGGCATGGCTCTGGCTGCACGTGGTCAACCGGCCCGCCTGAGGGAACCGGTGCGGGAAGGCACCGGAACATCTCCCCAAAGACGTGCGTCGCGCGCATGGTTCGCGCACAATGCGTGCTGTCGTTCCGGACGGCTTGCCGACCCGGCAACGGACGCCCGCCGGCCGGTGGTCGCGATCGATCGACGCATGGATGTGCCCCCAAGCGCCGCTCGCGCGGCCCCGGTCCGCCGGGTCCCCCGTCCCCCTTCCCAACCCTGGCTGCCGACCGCGTGTCAGCGTGTCCGCGTTCCCGTGCCGGGCGCGCCCCCCCGGGGGGTCGGCGCCGGGGTCGAGCGGGGCCCCGCGTGGCGTGCGCATGGCTCACGAGTACTGTGCTGCGGTCGTGTGCGGTTGGTACCACCGGATACCCGAGAGTACGTCTAGGCGTGACCGCCCCTGAGCCTGACACTCTCATCAGAACCGGGTCGGACCGCACCGAAGTGCCCAGGGGATGACCGGCCCGGAGCAGCGACAGAGGGAACGACGATGGCAGCAATGATGGTCAACGAGCTGGGGCCCATGCTCACCGCGAGCGAGGTCGCCGAGATGCTCCACCTCCACGTCAACACCGTGAAGCGCCTGGGCGACCGGGGCGAGCTCCCGTTCTACCGGGTCTGCAAGCGTGGCGACCGCCGGTTCCGGCTGGAGGACGTCATGCAGTTCCTGGCCCGCAACCGCTGATCGATCGATCACGGCAAGGGTCTCTGTCGCTTCGCTGCGCCGCGCAGGCCGGGGGCTCCCCGGCCTGCAGTCGGAAGCGAAGACTCCGGTGCCCGCCCCTGTGAGGCGCGTCGGCTGAACCGACGCCGAACCCCAGGAGCCGCAGGCAGTCAGTCACGCAGGCGCCCGCGAGGGGCACCGCGGAACTCCCCTCGATCGGTCAGCCGGCGAGCGCACCCTCGAAGATGCGCAGCGCCTCCTCGATCTCCGGCACGGTCACATCGATCGGCGGGATCCAGCGGATCACCTGGTGGGCGATCCCGCAGGAGAGCAGCAGCAGCCCCGCTTCCGCAGCACGCGCGGTCACGGCGTCCGCCCGTGCGCCATCGGGCTCCCGGGTCGTGCGGTTCTTGACGAACTCCACGCCGACCATCAGGCCGGGCCCGCGGACGTCGCCGATGCCCTGGTCCTCGGCCATCATCTCGCGCAGGCCCGCGGTCAACTCCGCGCCGCGCTGACGGGCATTCTCGACCAGGTTCTCCTCGGTGATGGTCTCGAGGACCGCCACGCCGGCTGCGCACGCCACGGGGTTGCCGCCGTACGTGGTGCCGTGGGCGCCCTTGCCCCAGCGCTCCTGGAGATCCTTGCTGGTGACGATCGCGGAGAGGGGCAGGCCGTTGGCGATCGCCTTGGCCGTCGTCACGACGTCCGGGACGATGCCCGCGTGCTCGAACGACCACATCCTTCCGGTCCGCGCGAAGCCCGACTGGACCTCGTCCGCGATCAGCAGGATGCCGTGCCTCGTGCAGCGCTCGCGCAGGCCCTGGAGGAAGGCGGCCGGAGCGGGGTAGTAGCCGCCCTCGCCCTGGACGGGCTCGATGATCACGGCCGCGACGTCGGACGGGGCGACAGTCGTCATCAGCAGGCCGTCGAAGTGCTTGAGGGCGTCGGCGACAGCCTTCTGCTCGTCGCCGCCGTAGTACCGGTAGACCGCCGGGTAGACGGTCTGGTAGACGGACGGCAGGAGCGGCTCGTAGCCCTTGCGGTAGTTGAGGCTGGAGCTCGTCACGCTCGTGGCGCCGATCGTCCGGCCGTGGAACGCGCCGCGGAACGCGATGATCGCCGGGCGTCCGGTGACCCGACGGGCGAGCTTGAGCGCGCCGTCGATGGTCTCCGAGCCGGAGTTGAGGAACATGACCGTGTCGAGCGGATCCGGGAACGTGTCCGCCAGCATCCGCGCCAGGCGGACCGTGGACTCGGCGAAGCCGATCGCGTGGACGGGACCCATCAGACGGTCGACCTGCGCGTGCACGGCCGCGGTCACGCGCGGGTGGCTGTGCCCGAGCGACGTCACCGCGATCCCGTTGGCGAAGTCGAGGAAGCTGTTGCCGGCCGTGTCGTAGAGCCGGTGGCCGATCCCGTGGGACCAGCTGCGGTCCATGTACCTGCCCAGCACGGGCGACATGTTGGGCTCGGCGAGGGCGGCGAGATCGAGGGCGTCGGAGGCGTCGTTGGTATGCACGGTGCGAGTATAGGCAGTGGTCCCGGGGGATGACCGCCGTCCCGGCCCGCAGGCCGCGACCGCCCTGGCAGGCAGCCCCACGGGCGCGACCGGTCCCCGGCCGCTCCTGCGGTCTACCGGCTCACGCACTCGACCAACCGGCTCACGCACTCAACTACGTGTCCCCCGGCCGGGATGCCCTCGTGGCCCAGGGGCGATCCTGCGCGATCTGGGGCCGGGCTCTGCGTGGGAGGCCGCGACCTGACACATGTCCGGGCAAGCCGGGCCCGCGCGGCCTGCGAAACCCGGCCGGGTCCCAGCCCTGCGGGGCGGTAGGATGCCCGCAAGGCCGTCCCGAAACCAGCGCCAGCCGGACGATCCGCCGGCGACCAGTGAGGCTGAAGCACCCGTGATCGACTTCACGCTGACCGACGAGAACCGACTCGTCCGTGACACCGCCCGCGCCTTCGCGGAGGCGGAGATCCTGCCCTACATCCGTGAATGGGAGGAGAAGGGCGAGGTCCATCGCGAGATCTTCGAGAAGATGGGCGACCTCGGGTTCCTGGGCGCGCCGATCCCGGAGCAGTACGGCGGCCTCGGGATGGACTACATCAGCTTCGCCATCCTGTGCGAGGAGCTCGAGCGCGCGGACACCGCGTTCCGCGTCGTCCAGAGCGTCCACGTCGGCCTCAACAGCCTGACCCTGCTGCAGTGGGCCACCGAAGAGCAGAAGCAGCGCTGGCTCGTGCCGCAGGCGAGGGGCCAGAAGCTGGCCACCTTCGCGCTCACGGAGCCCGGCGTGGGCACCGACGCCGGCAGCCTCACGACGACGGCCCGCCGTGACGGCGATTCGTACGTCCTCAACGGCGGCAAGATCTGGATCAGCCTGGCCGACATCGCGGACCAGTTCCTCGTCTTCGCGTCGGTGGACCGTTCCAAGAAGCACAAGGGCGTGACCGCGTTCGTGGTGGAGCGGGGGACGGAGGGCCTGACCACCGGCTCCCTGCACGGCAAGTTGGGCATCCGCGCCGGCAACACGGGCCTGATCAACTTCGACAACGTGCGCGTCCCGGTGGAGAACCGGATCGGCGAGGAGGGCGAGGGCTTCCTGATCGCCATGAGCGCCATCGACCAGGGCCGGTACACCGTTGCAGCCGGGGCCGTGGGCCTCGCGCAGGCCTGCCTCGACGCGTCGCTCAAGTACGCGCACGAGCGCGAGACCTTCGGCCAGGAGATCGGCCAGCACCAGCTGGTCAAGCAGATGATCGCCAACATGGCCAAGGGGACCGAGATCGGCCGGCTGCTGGTCTGGCGGGCGGGCTGGCTCAAGAACCAGGGCCTGCGCAACACTCGGGAGACCTCGGTCGCCAAGTGGCACGCCACGGACCACTCCGTGCAGGCGGCGCTCGACGCGATCCAGATCCACGGCGCCAACGGCTACTCCAACGAGTTCCCGGTGGAGCGCTACCTGCGCAACTCCAAGGCCGCGGTGATCTACGAGGGCACGAGCCAGCTCCACACCCTGATCCAGGCCGACTACGCCCTCGGCTATCGCGAGGACCGGCCGCTGCGCTGCGAGGCGTGGCCCGCCCAGGGGTTCAGCCGCCCCGGCTGATCCGGGACAGGCGGCCGGTGCGTTCCCGCACCTGCGCCCGCGAACTACAGGGCAAACGGCCGGTACATCTGGCGACGCCACCTCGGTACGATCTGCTGGTCTTCATGACCGGCCGAGATCTTGCGGCCGGCGGCGCGCGGCAACCGGGGTGGTATCCGCGCACCGGTATCGATTACCGGAGGTCGCACCATGGACCAGGGTACCCAGCCGCGTCGCGCTGCGCGCCGGCTCCGCCCGATGCTGGCCGCCGTGGCCGCGCTCGGGCTCGTGCTCGTCTCGGCGGGCGGCGTCGTCGCCCATACGCCGACCGTCTCCCTCACCTGCCAGGATGGCCTCAAGGTCTCGCTCACGGCCTACAACGCCGGCCAGGGGGCGGCGAACACCGTGAGCGTCTCGATCGACGACGTCCCGGTTGCGGGCTCGCCGTTCGCGTTCGCCGGTTCCTACACCCGACAGTGGGCCGTTGCGCCCGCGACGGTCGCCCACACGGCCAAGGTCGTCGTCTTCGCCTGGGATGATCCGACCGGCAGCCACGGCTGGTCGAAGACCTTCAACCTCTCGATCATCGCGTGCGAGCAGCCGACCCCCACGCCCACACCGACGCCGACCCCCTCTCACACGGCGACCTCGAGTGCAAGTGCGTCGAGCTCGGTGTCCACCCTCGCGCCGACAGTGGCCCCGACCCCGAGCCAGGCGGTCACGCTCTTCCGTCCGCAGGCCACCGC
>JBAXFC010000042.1:0-13342 GCA_037140135.1 Chloroflexota bacterium | reverse complement strand
GGTTGGGGCTCATGAACAGGCCCTGCCCGACACCGAGCAGCACCAGGCGCGGCAGCAGATCGAGCGCGGTCAGCTGCGACGGCAGCGTGGTCAGGCTCAGGAGCGCAAGCACCATCACCACGATCCCCGTGCTGGCCGGGATCGATGGACCCCAGCGGTCGGCCGCCGAGCCCGCGAAGGGGGCGACGATCGCCATCGCGATCGGCACCGGCGTGAGCATCAGGCCGGTCTCCGCCGCGGAGAAGCCGTTGCCGCGCTCCAGCAGCCAGGGCATGAGGAACACGCCCACGAACATGCCGATGAAGGCGAGCACCACGCTGGCGAGGCCGAAGGCGAAGGGCCGGATCCGGAACAGCGCGAGGTCGATCAGCGGCTGCACCGCCCGCCGCTCCGCGATCACGAAGGCGATCCCGAGCACGAGGGCCACGGCGAGCAGGCCCAGCGTCGGGGCGCTCCCCCACCCCCATCCCTGGCCCTCCGAAAGCGCGAGCAGCAGGGCGAACAACGCCGCGCCCGAGAGCGCCGCGCCGCGCAGGTCGAAGCGCTGGCCCTTGCCCGGCGTCTCCTCGGGCAGGACCCGCCACGCCCAGAGCACGGCCAGGATTCCGATCGGCAGGTTGATCAGGAATATGGCCCGCCAGCTCGCGACGGCGGTGAGGATTCCCCCCAGCGCCGGACCCATGGTCAGGCCGAGCGAGACGCTCACGCCGTTGAGCCCGAGCGCGCGTCCGCGCTCCCCCGCCGGGAAGGTCCGGGCGATGATCGCGGGACCCATCGACATGATCATGGCCGCACCCACGGCCTGGACGACCCGGAACGCGATCAGCAGGGCGGCCGTCGGGGCGGCGCCGGAGGCGACCGAGGCGGCGGTGAACAGCGCGAACCCGGCGATGTAGACGCGCTTGAACGTGAGCACCTCACCCAGGCGGCCGACCGGCAGGAGCAGGCTGCCGACAACGAGGAGGTAGGCCACCACCACCCACCCGACGGTGGGCAGGTCGATCCGGAACTCAGCCTCGATGGAGGGCAGGGCGATGTTGACGATGCTCCCGTCGAGGGTCGACATCAGGGACCCGAGGGAGACGGTCAGCAGGATCAGCCACTTGCGCGCCACGATGCCCGCCACGCTATCGCGGATCGCCGGTCCGCGAGCCTGGCCCGCGCCGGCGGCGGCGACCGGTCTTTCGGGCTGGATAGGGCATCATTCCCGCGGACCTGGCGCGTGGGCGCCGGCCTTCCCGAGACCATCGCCTCCGTGACCAGTTCCACCACCGACACCACCGCCCGCACCGAGCCTGACGCCGGCCCCTCGACGGGCGCCCGCCACCGCGGCCGGACGGTGATCCTGCTGGCCCTGCTCCTCGCCGTCCTCGGGGCGATCTGCGGGTCGGCCGCAGCCGCCGCCTGGGACAAGGGCTACGACGGGCGCATCCTGCCCGGCGTCCGCGTCGGCGTCGTGGACGTCTCCGGGATGACCCGCGACGGTGCCGCGGCGGCGCTTGCCGTCGCCTACCCGCTCGACAAGGGGCAGGTCGTGCTGCGGACCCCGGTGGGTGACATGCCGATCCCCTATGCCGCCTTCGGGCGCCGGCTCGACGTGGACCCCCTGGTCGAGGCGGCGATGGCGGCCGGTCGCTCGCAGCCCTTCCCGGCCCGCCTCGTGGACGAGGTCCGCCAGGCGGTGGACGGGCTCACGCTCGAGCCGGTCATGGTCCTCGACACCGTGGCCCTGGCCACGACGATCCGCACCGCGCTTGCGCCGCTCGCGACGACCCCGGTGGACGCCACGGTCACCATGGGTCGCGCCGGCCCGGTGACCACGTCCGGGCGAGCCGGTCGCGCCGTGGACCCGGAGCCCGCCGTAGCCGCCGCCACCGCGGCCGCCGGCGCCATTGATGCCCCGGCACTGGTCGTGGTGCCGGCAGGCGTCACCTCCATCGAGCCCGGCATCACCAACGCGGAGGTTGCGGCGGCGATCGCCGAGGCCGGACGCCTGGCCGCAGCCGATGTGATCCTGACCTACCGCAAGTCCACCTGGACGATCAAGGCCTCCACGATCCACAAGTGGGTGACCTTCTCGACCGCAGGCGGGACCGTGACCGCGGAGGCAGACCCGGCCCTCGTGCCGCCGACGCTCAAGCCGATCGGCAGGATCGTCGCCGTGCCGCCCGAGTCGGCCATCTTCCTCCACACCCGCTCCGGCCGGATCTTCGGCGTCGCCCCCGGCACGGATGGCCGCGCGCTCGACCCGGTTGCTACCGCCGCGCGCGTCGTGAGCGAGCTTGCCGCCCGCGCCGGCGGCGCCCCCGCCACCCCCGTCAAGGTCGCCTGGATGCCCGTGGCGCCCAAGCTCACCACCGAGGCGGCGCAGCAGACGGCGCCCCTGATGACGATGCTCGGCACCTGGACCACCTGGTTCCCGATCAGCGACCACAACTTCTACGGCGCCAACATCTGGGTGCCGGCCCGCCTCATCAACGGGATGGTGCTGCGCCCGGGCGAGACCTTCGACTGGTGGGATGCCGTCGGACCCGTCAGCACCGCAACGGGCTTCGGGCCGGGCGGCGTGATCCGCGGCAGCCACACCGACCCCACGGGCGCCCTCGGTGGCGGCATGTGCTCGAGCTCGACCACGCTGTTCAACGCAGCCCTGCGGGCCGGTCTGCAGATGGGCGCCCGCGACAATCACAAGTACTACATCAACCGCTACCCGCTCGGCCTCGACGCGACCGTCTGGATCATGGGCGGCGGCAAGCAGTCCATGTCCTTCACCAACGACACCCCAAACCCGATCTACATCCGCGGCATCAAGACCCGATCAGGATCAACGGGCTACGTGACCTACGAGCTGTGGGGCATCCCGGACGGCCGGACGACGACGATCGGCCGCCCCACGATGCGCAACGTGGTCCGGGCGACCACCAGCATCGAGTACGTGAGCACGCTGCCGCACGGGCAGCGCCAGCAGGTGGAGTACCCGTCCAACGAGATGGACGTCGAGGTCAGCCGGGTCGTCAAGGACGCCAGGGGGCACGTGATCCACGCCGAGATCTGGCAGACCCACTACGTGCTCTGGAACGGGATCATCCAGGTCGGCCTGTAACGCCGGCAGACGCCCGACGGCCGTGGTCGCCCGGCGTCAGGAGATGGCCACCGGCCGCTCGATCGCCGCGTCCGGCATGAACCGCCGGTCCACCAGCACCCGCACGATGTAGGTCACCTCGAGCCCCGCCCCATCGAACGAGGGCGCACATCCCTCCGGCACCACGAGCTCCGCGATCGCGGAGCCGGACGTGAGCGCGGCGGCATCGGTGGGCGCCGAGGCGACGATCCCCTCCTGGCCGTTCGGCGCGTTCGTCCGCCGGTGAAGCTCGATCCTGCCCTTCCCGCCCGGCGCACCCGGCCACGTCGCCCTGACCCCGATGGTCGAGCCGGCCGCCGCCGGCAGGGGCGTGGTCACCGCGATCGTGGCGCCCTTCACGTCCACCGCGTCGAGCAGCGCCATGCCGCCCTGCTTGCCCACGCCGGCCCGGATCAGGTCCGGGTGCTGCGCGACCGGCAGCAGGATGGCGAGGAAGGCATCCCCGCCCATCGCGACGTCCCAG
Organism: Chloroflexota bacterium; assembly: GCA_037140135.1. Lineage (GTDB taxonomy): Bacteria > Chloroflexota > Limnocylindria > Limnocylindrales > CSP1-4 > CAIXZV01. Next base: position 9,737 of record JBAXFC010000042.1, on the reverse strand, counting down.
CGGACCTGGAGCGCCCAGGCCACGATCGCCTCGCCCAGGTGGGCGCTCGGCGGACCGAGCCGGGGGGCCGGAACCATGAAGGTCGTCTCGAAGGTCTGGCCGGCCTCGAGCGTGGCCGGGATCACGGGCTCCGTGAAGGCGTCCTCCACGAACAGGCTGCCGTTCGCCTCGACCCAGTACTCCGTGCGCTCGGTGTCCTCGCCGGTCTTGTGCGTCCTGCTCTTCTGCTCCTCGACCAGCCGGAGGCCCACCAGCCGCAGGGCGGCGCCGCGGGCGTGGACCTGCCCGGTGGCGGTGAACCGGATGCGGCCGTTGACGCCCTCGCCCACCCGCACCGGGTGGTCCAGCGTGATCTCGCCCGCGACGTTCCCCGACGCCGGCGACACGAGCTCCGCCGGGCGCCCGCCGTGCAGCGGGTGCGATCCCTGGCCGCCACCGAGCCGCGTCCCATTGAGCGCGTCGAACGGCTCCGGGCAATGCACCTTGTACGAGCTGAAACCGTAGCCGAAGCTGTCACTGCCGAACGAGATCGAGCCCATGTCGTCCTCCGGGGGTCGGGAACAGGCGGCCCACCGCCGCCTGCCCGACGCTGCGGCATCCACGCGGTCGGCGTCAACTGCGCTTCGACCCGTTGACATCGATTTCTGCCCAGAAGGTTGCGGATTGTTAACCCAGCATGGCTTCGCAACTCAACCGCAACCTGCGACGATCGAACTCGTACCGTCAGGGAGGGCGAACGATGCCGACGATCACCAGCACGCCGGAGACCCGGCGCGATATCGAGGAGCGCGCAATGCTCCTCTGGCCCCGGCTCGACCGGTCCGCGCTGCGTCGCTGCAACAGCGATCCCGACCGGATCGCCGACCTGGTGTCGCGCCGGACCAGCCTGCCGCCGGAGGCCATCCGCTCGCTGCTCGTGATGGCCCCGGTCTCCGAGGGCGAGGTCAGCCGCTGGTTCGGCTGATCTCCGGCGCCCCCAGTCGCTTCTCCAGGTAGCGGCTGAGCGGATCCTCGCGATACGGCCCGAACCTTCCCCGCATCCGGTAGCCCATGCGCTCGTAGAGCGAGATCGCCTCGCGCTGGTGGATCCCGGTCTCGAGGCGGAGCACCGCGATCCCCTGCACCGCCGCGCGCTCCTCGAGCTGCGCCAGGATGCGCTTCGCGTGGCCGCGGCCGCGGAAGGCGGGGCGTACGTACATCCGCTTGACCTCGCCGTACGGCGGCTCATCGTCGGGAACCACCAGCAGACCGCCGCAGGCCGCTGGAACCCCGTCGTCGCGCAGGACCAGGAGCTCCACGCCCTGCGCGAGCAGCTGATCCACGCTGAGTCCGTGGCGGCTCTCGTCCGGGTACTCGGGCGCGAGCAGCGCCTCGAGCTCGCCGATCAGGGCGGCCGCATCGGGATGATCAGGCCGCTCCGGCCCGACGCACACGGTCACCCCGCGGCATCCTCGTAGGCGGCGCGGATCAGGTCGAGCTCGATCCGCTGCATCGACAGCATCGCCTCCATGGCCCGCCGGGCACCGTCCGGATCGGGTCCGCCGAGGTAGCGGCCCATCTCGCGCGGAACCACCTGCCAGGAGAAGCCGAACCGGTCCTTGCACCAGCCGCACTGGCTCTCCTCGCCGCCGTCGGCGATGAGGGTTGCCCACAGCCGGTCAACCTCGGCCTGGTCGGCGCAGTCCACCTGGAGCGAGACCGCCTCGCTGAACCGGAACTGCGGGCCGCCGTTGATCCCCTGGAACGGCCTGCCGTCGAGCGTGAAGTTGACCAGCAGGACGTCGCCCTCGCGCGTGCTGGGGTTGTCGGCAGGCGAGCGCATCACCGAATCCACGTGGCTGTCCGGGAACAGAGAGGTGTAGAAGGTCGCGGCCTCCTCGGCATTGCCGTCGAACCAGAGGCAGGTCGTGAGCATGGGGACGCTCCTCGCTCGGGTGGATCGGGTCAGGCCGGGTCGCGGAGCACGTCGGCCAGGGTCTCGACCAGCTCGTCCAGGCGGTATGGCTTGGGCAGGAACCGGTGCTGGCCCATGACGATACCGCGACGGGTGACATCATCCTCCGCGTAGCCACTCGTGAGGACCACACGCAGGGTGGGGCGGGTCGCGGCGAGTGCCTCTGCGACCGCCGGACCACCCATACCCGGCATCACCACGTCCGTGAACAGGACGTCGATCGGCCCATCGTGCGCGCCGGCGACCGCGATGGCCTCCTCGCCGGACCCTGCGGCGAGGACGTCATACCCTGCCAGCGAGAGCATCCGCTGGGCGACCTCCCGGATCGACGCCTCGTCCTCGACCAGGAGCACGGTCGCGGCAACCGGATCTGCCGATCCCGCCGACACGCGCAGCGGGAGCGGGGTGCCGGGCTCCTCGGGGGCGGCTCCGGCCGGGGCCGGATCGACGGCCGGCAGCCAGATCGTGAACGCGGTGCCCCGGCCGACCGTGGACTCCACCTCGACCCGCCCTCCCGACTGGCGCACGAAGCCATCCACCATCGCGAGGCCCATGCCCGTGCCCCGTCCGAACTCGTCGGTCGTGAAGAACGGCTCGAAGATCCGCGCCAGCATCTCGGGTTCGATGCCATGCCCGGTGTCGGCGACGTGGATGACGACGCCCCGCTCCAGCCCGCCGTCACCGGTTGGCGCGACGACCGGCGCTGCCGAGAGGCGCAGGCGCCCGCCGTGCGGCATGGCGTTGCGCGCATTCACCACCAGGCTCACGATCGCGTTCTGGAGCTGTCCGGGGTCCACGAACGCGAATGACGGGCCGGGTGCGTCCACCGTGAGGCGGATGCCCTCGCCGATGAGTGGCACCAGCATCGGCTCGATGTCGCGCAGCAACCCGCCCACGTCGAGCACCGCCGGCTGCAGCAGCGACCTCCGGCCGAATGCGAGCAGCTGGGCGACAAGCTGCTGGGCCCGCTCCCCGGCCGACACGATCCCGGCGAGGTCGGCGCGCGCAGGGCTCGAAGCAGGCACCGATGCGCCGGCCAGCGAGGCGTGGCCGATGATCGCCGTCAGGATGTTGTTGAAGTCGTGGGCGACCCCCGCGGCGAGCTGGCCGACCGCCTCCATGCGGGCTGCCTGCGTCAGCTGCGTCTCCAGCTCGTGCTCCCGGGTGACGTCCCGGCTGATGCCGACGAAGTTGACCATCCGGCCTGACGTATCCCTGACGGGCACGATCGAGATGTGCTCGTTGTAGAGGGAGCCATCCTTGCGCCGGCTGACCAGCTCCCCCGCGAACCCGGCTCCGGTGGCCACGCCGAAGCCGAGGGCCTCGTAGGTCTCGGGCGGCGTCGCATCGCTCTGGAGGATGTCCGGGAACGCGCCGACGACCTCGTTGCGGCCGTAGCCGGTCATGCGCTCGAAGGCGGCGTTCACGTAGAGGATCCGGTCCTCGAGGTCCGTGATGAACACCGACTCGCCGGACTGCTCGATCGCCCGCGCGAGGAGATCCCGATCCTCCTCGACGATGGCGAGGTTCTCGCGTGCCCGGTGCTCCTCGGTGATGTCGATCATCACGCCGACCAGGTGCGGATAGCCCTCGGCGTCGCCGATGACCTCCATCGTGTCGCGGATCCAGCGGTAGGCACCGTCCGCGGTCCGGAAGCGGTATTCGATGGCGGCGCGACCCATGGAGGCGATCGCATCCTCGACCAGGGCGACCGATGGTGCCAGGTCGTCCGGGTGCAGGTGCTGCTCCCAGTAGTCCGCCGTTGCCACCCAGGCCGCCGGATCGTGCCCCAGGAGATCCCAGGCCCGGCTCGACACGAAGGTGTTCCGATAGGTGTGCCCGTCCGCTTCCCAGACGACACCGGGGATCGCGTTGACGAGATCCCGCGACGAGGTGGCAGGCGCAGACGGGCGGCCGCCGGCATCGCCGGCAGGGCGGTCGTCGCGGCGGTGATCGGTGGTCATGCGCGGGCCCGGGTACTGGCCGTCATTGAGCGATCTTATCCGTCCTTGGTCATCCGCCCGTTAACGCCGGTCGCTGGTCAGCCGTCCGAGTCCAGGTAGGCGAGGACGGCCAGCACCCGCCGGTGGTCCGTCCGCCCGTCCGGCAGCTCGAGCTTGGCGATGATGCTGCTGATGTGCTTCTCGGCCGCCCCCTCGGTGATTGACAGCAGCCCGGCGATGCCGGCGTTGGTGCGGCCCTCGGCCATCGCCGCGAGCACCTCGCGCTCGCGCGGGGTCAGGTCCGCGAGGCGGTCATCGCGCCGCCGCCGGACCATCAGCTGGGAGACGACCTCCGGATCGAGCGCCGTCCCGCCCGCGGCCACCCGCCGCAGCGCGTCGAGGAAGTCGCGGACATCGGCAACCCGGTCCTTGAGCAGGTAGCCGACACCACCGCCCCGGTCTGCCAGGAGCTCGCTCGCGTACTGGCGCTCCACGTACTGGCTGAGGACGAGGATCGGGGTGCCGGGGACGAGGCGTCGAGCCTCGAGGGCCGCTCGCAGGCCCTCGTCGCGCTGGCTCGGCGGCATGCGCACGTCCACGACGGAGACGTCGGGGCGATGCTCCACGGCCGCCGCCACGAACGACGGCCCGTCGCCCACGCGGGCGACCACCGTGCCACCGGACTCCTCGACAAGCCGCGCCAGGCCCTCGCGCAGCAGCACGGAGTCCTCGGCGATCACGACGCGCAGGGGGGCGGTGTCCATGCGCCGATGATGCCCCACCGCGGCCCGAAGCGTGCGGCCGGCGATCGATGGTAGGGCTACCCCCACCCCGAAGATGCCCGCCACCCGGCTGGGAGCCCGCCGCCACCGGCCCTACGGTGGCATCCACACGACGGCAGACCGGCGTCCGAGGATCGGGCGACCTGCCAGGATGCGGAGGGAACGGGTGATGGAGGCATCGACGGAGGCCGGGACGGTCACGCAGGTGGTAGGGTCGGCGCCGATGAGCGCAGCCCCCGAGCAGCCAGCCGAGGCACCCGCCGCGCGACGCCGGCGCCACCCGGTCGTGGGCTTCCTCCTCTCCCCGGTGAGCGCCGGCTCCTGGTGGGCCCTGCTCTCGATCCTCGTCGGCCTGGTCATCACGGTCGCAGCCTTCTCCCTGGTCACCTCGCTGTTCTCGATGGGCGGCGGGCTCCTGATCCTGCTCGTCGGCTTCCCCATCGTCGCCCTCGGCATCGAGGCCGCGCGGCTCGTCGCCCGGGTGGAGCGGTGGCGTGTCTCCGTCCTCGATGATCGGCCGCTGCTCCCCCACCCCTACCGGCCGGTGGGCATGTCCATCCGCGCCCCGTACGGGCCCTGGCTGCGGCAGTGGGCCGAGGCCGAGTTCCTCGATGTCAACCGCTGGCTCGACGTCGCCTATGTGCTGATCGCCATGCCGCTCGCGGTGCTCGAGTTCATCGTCGTGGTGACGATCTGGGCCCTGTCCACCGGCCTCCTCGTCTCGCCCGCGATCTACCTCCTCGCCCAGGCGGCCGGAGCGCCGGTGGAGGTGCGGACGGGCGGCCTCGCCCTGGGCGCACCCGAGGCCCTGGGCCTCGCATTCCTCGTGGGGCTCATCCTGCTGCCGGTGGCCGCCTCGGTGACCCGCGGCCTCGGCCTCGCCCACCGTGCAGTCGTGGAGGGGATGCTCTGCACGAGTCCCGCAGCGGCGCTGCGGATCGACAACGAGCGCCTGCGCGGCAGCCGGTCCGCCGCGATCGAGCTGGAGGCCTCCGAGCTCCGCCGGATCGAGCGCGATCTCCACGACGGAGCGCAGCAGCGCCTGGTCATGCTCGCCATCGACCTCACCCTCGCCGAGGACAAGCTCGACGCCGACCCGGCCGCCGCCAGGACGCTGATCGCCGGTGCCCGTGACCAGGCCCGCCAGGCCCTCGCCGAGCTGCGGGACGTGGTCCGGGGTGCCGCCCCTGCCATCCTGCTCGACCGCGGCCTGCCCGCCGCCCTGTCCGCCGTCGCGAGCCGCAGCGCAGTCCCGACCTTCGTGGACAGCCGCCTTGAACCCGGCGAGCGCCTCCCCCACGCCGTGGAACGCGCCGGCTACTACGTGGTCAGCGAGACGATCACGAACATCGCGAAGCACGCGGGTGCCACCCGTTGCGACGTCCTGGTCCGCACGGTCCCCGGCCACCTGCTGCTCGACATCCGGGACGACGGTCGCGGAGGCGCCCGCGTCGTCGAGGGCGGCGGGCTCGCCGGGCTGCGCGACCGGGTCGAAGGGCTCGACGGCCACTTCTCCGTGCGCAGCCCCGACGGCGGCCCGACGGTCATCTCCGCGGAGCTCCCCATCGGCCCCTCCTGACCTGCGCGGGCGCCTGCACCGGCGCCCCGGAGCGCGCTACGATGACAGAACATCTGTTCTATCTCGGAGCGCACCATGACGGACTGGCTGGTGGACATCTCCACCGATCCGCGCCGCTTCCCGGTGGTCCACCACCGGCACCCCAACGGGACCCTCCGCGCCGAGCGGGACCGGACCCCCACGGTGACGCTGGACCACCAGGGGCGGCGCGTCGAACGCTGGACCTACGCCTGCGCCTGCGGGGACCTGTACTGCTGGGACCGCCAGCCGTCAGCCGCCTGACGCGCCCGGCGATGGCGGCGCCGGAGAGGAAGGCGCTCCACGGGCCACGAAGTCGGTCATGGCCTGCGTGTATCCCGGCAGTCCGCGCTCGTAGCCAACGGCCCAGAACCCAACCCCGGCGAGACCTCGTGCCTCCGCCTCGGCCATCTTCGCCGCCAGGGTCGCCGGCGAGTCCACGTAGATCGCCGTCCAGGTGACCCTGGGCGCGGCCGACAGCGCCGGTGAGGGGCTTCCACCAGTCGCCGGCGACTGGTCGGGGCTCGCGGGGGCCGGCGGACCGGTGCTGCCGTCGGACCCGAGCAGGTACACCTCGACCATCTCGACGCCGTCCCGGACCGGCACGATGGCGGCGGCGTCGAGGACGTCCGTGTGGCTGCGCAGGATCCAGTGGTCCCCCTTGCCCACCGCCGGCGCCCCGACGACCGGGCCGGCGACGGGCCAGGTCAGGCCGTACAGGGGAAGGCCCAGCAGCAGGCGCTCCACCGGCACGCCGAGCGCCGTGTAGGTATCCAGCGAGCGGGTGATCGACGGCTCGTCCGGGCCGGCCTCGTTGACCAGGGGCGAGGTCCCGCCCGGGTCCGATCCGGGCACGCGGTAGTCGTAGGCCATCAGGAAGATCCGGTCGGCACCAGCTGCCGCGGCTGCGGCGGCCATCACCGCCCCGAGCCTGCCGGACGGCGTGGCCACGGAGACCTGGTCCGTCGGGTCCGCGGCGCGCACGGCCGCCCGCAGGTCACCGACGAAGCGCGCGTAGGCGGGCACGAGGTCGGCGCCGAGGCCCTCGACGTCCACGTCGATCCCATCCGCACCCACCTCACCGGCGAAGCCGACGAGCGATGTCGCCACGGTCGCCTGGAACGTCGTGTCCTCGAACAGGCGGCGCGTGCGGCCTGCCCCGAACACGGTGTACACGACCTCGACGCGCACGCCTCGGGCGTGCGCCTCCCGGATCACCTGCCGGCCGGTGTCCCCCGTGATCGCACGGTATCCGCCCTGCCCCGTGTTGATCGCCCCTTTGCCGTTGTGGGTGACGCTGAACAGGCCGAGCGTGCTCAGGGGCGCGTCCGCCAGGTGGGCAGCGATCGTCGCGTCCATCTCCCAGTACGGGAGGAAGCCGTAGATCTCGTGACCGGGATCCGGCGGCGGCGGGGTCACGACAGGTTCGACGGCGCCAGGGGAGGCGGTCGGCGCAAGGGTCGCGGACGGGCTCGGGCCCGGCGTCGTGCCGCACCCTGCGAGGGCCATGCAGAGGCAGACCACCAGCATCCCGCGGGCTCCGTGCAGCGTCGTCACCAGCCCAGCGTGCGCCCGGTGCCCGGTCCGGTCAACCGTCGCGCCCTGTCCACGTCGTTTGACGCAACGTCTCCCCCCGGTTCGTGGGGGGTCCGTCTACGGACTTTGCCTGAACTTTCGCCGGGACCATTGACGGCGTCACGCGCGAGGAACAGGATCGGAGATCCAAGGAAGTGAGGGTTGCGGACAATGGTCTTCCAGGAGTCCGGCGCGGTACTTCCGTCCTCAGGCGTGACGACCTTGGAGAACCGCGCCCTCGCCCTGTGGCCCCGGCTGGACCGGGCCGCCCTGCGGCGATGCGCCAACGACCCGGTGCGCATCGCGTCGCTGATCTCGCGGCGCACCTCGCTGCCGCCGGAGTCCATCAGGCAGATCCTCGTGATGACGATCGTCAGCTACGAGGAGGGCGAGACCTGGTTCGGCTAGGCCCCGCGTCCACGCGGGGGGGAACACACTTGACATCGACGCCCGGACCGGCCGCCAGCGCCTGCCGCGCTGCCCGCAACAGGGCCCGTCGCTGGTCCTGACCCCTAGACGGCCGCTGAAACGTCGCCGTCCTCGCCGGCCGCCTCCGTGAACTGGAGGCGGTAGAGCCGCGCGTACAGCCCGTCGCGGGCCAGCAGCTCCTCGTGGGTCCCGATCTCCACGAGATACCCGTCGTCGAGCACCGCGATCCTGGTCGCCCCACGGATCGTGGACAGCCGGTGAGCCACCACCAGCGTCGTCCTGCCCACCTGCAGCCGGTCGAGCGCCTCCTGCACCAGGCGCTCGGATTCGTTGTCGAGAGCGGAGGTCGCCTCGTCGAGCAGCAGGATCGGCGGGTCCTTGAGGATTGCCCGGGCGATCGCGATCCGCTGGCGCTGGCCGCCCGAGAGGCGTGACCCGCGGTCGCCCACGAGCGTCGCGTAGCCGTCCGGGAGGGCGGTGATGAAGTCGTCCGCGTTGGCCGACCGTGCCGCGGCGACGATCTCCTCCTCGCCGGCGTCGGGCCGGCCGTACCGGATGTTGTCGCGGATCGACCCGCCGAACAGGGTGGCCTCCTGGGGCACCAGGCCGATCCGGGACCGCAGGCTCGCCGTGGCGACCTCCCGGATGTCGATCCCGTCGATCCGGATGGCGCCCGCCGTCACGTCCCAGAGCCGCGGCACGAGGCTCACCACGGTCGTCTTGCCCGAGCCCGACGGCCCCACCAGGGCCAGCACCTCGCCCGGCTCGATCTCCAGCGAGACGTGGCGCAGGACGTCGCGGCGGCCGTCGTAGGAGAACGTCACCCGGTCCAGGCTGATCGCCCCGCGCACCGCGCCGAGGGTCACCGCGCCGGGTGCGTCCTGGATCGTGGGCTCGGTGTCGAGGATCTCGAACACGCGGGTGACGGCCCCGGTTCCCTCGCGGAACTGGCCGTAGAGGCTCGCGATCGTGGCCAGGCTGCTGCCGATCGTGATCCCGTACAGCAGGAAGCCCGTCAGCGTCCCGATCGCGAGCCCGCCCTCGATGACCTGGTGTCCGGTGTACCAGAGCAGGACCGCGATCGCGCCGAAGCCCAGGAACCCCATGACGCCGCCGAAGGCCGCCCGCCAGAGCGCGAGCCGCGAGCCGGACCCCACGACGCTGGACAGGTCGCCGCCATACCGGGCCATCTCGAAGTCCTCGCGGACGTAGCTCTGCACAACCCGGATGCCCGACAGCGCCTCCTCCGCGCTGACCGTGCTGCGCGCGATCGCGTCCTGGACCTGCGTCGCCACCTTCTGCAGCGGCCGGCCGAAGATGATGGCGACCGCGATCAGGGCCGGGGCCAGGAGCAGGGCCACCAGCAGCAGCGTGGGGCTCAGGGTGAACAGGATGACCACCGCGCCCACCAGCCCGATCAGCGACGAGAGCAGGGCCGTGGTCGTCTGCGTGAGCAT